>NZ_JBVHZJ010000023.1:82407-125262 GCF_055574655.1 Streptomyces sp. NPDC029956
GTTTGTTGGTTTCGCCCCAACCAAACCCCTCCCCCCCCCCCCCCCCCCTCCCCCCCCCGCCTCCCCCCCCCCCCCCCCCCCCCCCCCCCCCCCCCCCCCCCCACCCCCTCAGCCGCGGACCCGGGGTTCCGGCGAGGTGCGCCGCCCCCGGGCGTAGCGGCGGCCGAGGGGCTCGGCGCTCAGGCCGTGCAGCACGATGCTGACCATGACGGTGATCACCATCACCCGGGAGATGAAGTCACCGGCGCCGGAATCACGCAGTTCGATCGCGGCGAGGAGCCCGAAGACGACCGAGGCCACTCCTCTGGGCCCCATCCATCCCAGGAACGCCCTGTGGGACAGGGACAGATCCGTGCCGATCAGCGCGAGCATCACGGGGACCACGCGGACCAGGGTGCAGGCGAGGACGGCGTAGAGGACGACGGAGAGGTGGAACCCGTCCCAGAACTCGTCGTTGACCAACTGGCCGAAGAGGAACCACAGGGCCAGCGTCGACAGCGTGACCAGGTCGTCCGTCATCTTCACGGTCCCCTCGGGAAGGTGGCGCAGCGCCGGGGCGACGCAGACGCCGGCGACGAACGAGGCCACGAAGCCGTTGCCGTCCAGGAAGACGGACAGGGAGTACGCGGCGATGGGCACGCTCAGCACCGCGAGTCTCGCCGCGGCGGGCAGCGTCCAGCCCCTCGCCCAGGACCGGCGCAGCAGCCATCCGGCCACGTAGCCGACGAGCGACCCGGCCCCGACGGCCCAGCCAGCCGCTCCGACCGCGTCGAGGAGGGCCTCGGCGTAGTCGTCGCCGACCGTGCGGTACTCGGCGGCGGCCGCGACGCAGACCAGGAACACCGGTGAGACGATCCCGTCGCTGAGTCCGCCCTCGACGTTGAGCACCTCGCGCAGGCGCGCCGGGATGCGCTCGTCCCGTACGAGGGCCGAGGCGGGCGCCAGGTCGAGCGGGACGACGACCGTCGCCAGGGTCGCCAGGACCCATCCGGGGCGGTCGGGGAAGAAGGCGAGCGCGGCCAGGAAGGCGGCGCCCAGGGTCAGCGGCAACGCGACGCCCAGGAGCCGGGCGACGACGTTCCTCTCCCGTCGGATGGCGCCGGCCGGCACCTCGGTCGCGTCGACGAAGAGCAGCAGGGCGAGGACGACCTCCACCGCGTGCTCGAAGCCGGCCAGGTCACCGAAGTCGAAGACGAGCGGCGGGTCCGAGCCGCTGGTGAGGGCGATGCCCGCCACCATCATGGCGATGGGTGCGGTGATGCTCCACAGCGCGAGCCGGCGCGACAGGACGCACCAGGTGAACAGAATGCCCGCGATGACGGTGACGGCAAGCAAGACATCCGCGCTTTCGGGGAGGCTCGGTCCCGGCGGGTTCGTCCCGGCGTTGCAGCGTAAGGCGGATGCCGCGCCGTCCCGTGACAGCACGCCGACGGCGTCCCTCCTGGGGCGGTGTCCGCTCGTGGACCGGCGGTGTCCACCCAGGAACCGGCGGTCGCCACCGGGGACCGGTCACACGGACGGTTCCGTCTCCTGTCCGCGTCCCTGCGGGGTGCCGGTGCCGAACGCGCGGCGGTAGGCGGCGGGGGAGACACCGAAGGCCGTCCGCATGTGCGTGCGCAGGGAGTTCCCGGAGCCGAGGCCGGCGCGGTGGGCGACGAGGTCGATCGGAAGATCGGTCGTCTCGAGCAGCTGTCTGGCCAGTTCCAGACGTTGTGCCGTGAGCCACTGCACCGGGGTCGCCCCGACCTCGTCGCGGAACCGCCGTGTGAAGGAGCGCAGGCTCATCCGGGCGTGCTCGGCGAGCTGTGTCAGGGTGAGGGGCTCGGCGAGGTGCTCCAGGGCCCAGGCGCGGGTGGCGGTGGTGCTGGCCAGGGTGGGCTCCGGCACGGGCCGGTCGATGAACTGGGCCTGTCCGCCGTCCCGCCAGGGCGGCACCACACACATGCGGGCGGCGCGGTTGGCGACCGCGGCACCGTGGTCGCGGCGGATCATGTGCAGGCAAAGATCGACCCCGGCGGCCACGCCCGCGGACGTGAGCACATCGCCGTCGTCGACGAAGAGCACGTCCTCGTCCACCTTCACCCGCGGGTAGGCCCGACGGAACTCCGGGGCCAGGTTCCAGTGCGTGGTGGCCGGCCGGCCGTCGAGGAGCCCGGCGGCGGCGAGCACGTACGACCCGGTGCAGATGGACACCAGCCGGGTGCCGGGCCGGATGCCGCCGATCGCCGCGGCGACCTCGGGCGGCAGCGGGCCGCCACGGCCGAGCTCGGGCATGGCGTGCGTGGGCGGGACGACCACGGTGTCGGCGGCGACGAGGGCCTCGGGACCGGCCGCGGGCTGCACGGTGAACCCGGCGTCGCTGAGTACCGGGGCACCGTCGGCCGTACAGATCGTGACCTCGTACAAGGGACGCCCGTCGGCGTCCTCCGCGCTGCCGAAGACCCGGGAGGGGATGCCGAGCTCGAACGGAGGCACCCCGGGCAGGGCGAGGACGGCGACCCGGTGCGGTGGGGCCGACGCCACGTCCCGCGTGTCCGCGTTCGTCGTTCCGGCTGTCTTCCTCATGGCCAGATCCTGTCACATGCTGGCCAAACGGCCAACACCGTCCGAGACCGGGGTACCGCATCGTGGACGCATCGCCGCCGGAACCCTCCGGCGGCACACCGATCGAGACGGAAACGAGGCGGACAGCATGCGTGCGGTGGTCGTGGAGCAGTGGGGCGGACCCGAGAACCTGGTCGAGCGTGAGACGGAGCGCCCCGAGCCCGGCCTGGGCGAGGTCCTGGTGCGGGTCCACGCGGCCGGAGTGAACCCCGTGGACTGGAAGACCCGGGCCGGCGGGGCGCTCATCGAGTGGGGAGCCGTCCCCGCCGTCGGGTGGGACGTGTCCGGCACGGTGGAGGCCGTCGGCCCCGGTGTCGGGATCTTCCGACCCGGCGACGAGGTCTTCGGCATGCCGCTCTTCCCCCGGCAGGCCGGCGGATACGCCGAATACGTGGTGGCCCCGGCCCGTCACCTCGCACCCAAGCCCGCCTCCCTGACCCATGTGGAGGCCGCGGCGCTTCCGCTGGCGGCCCTCACCGCCTGGCAGGCCCTCGTCGACGCGGCGGACGTCCGCCCCGGGGAGCGGGTGCTGGTGCACGCGGCGGCCGGGGGAGTGGGGCACCTCGCCGTGCAGATCGCCAAGGCCCGCGGGGCGTACGTCATCGGCACGGCGAGCGCGGGCAAGCACGACCTGGTGCGTGACCTGGGCGCGGACGAGATGGTCGACTACCGCGAGACCCGTTTCGAGGACGCCGTGTCCGACGTGGACGTCGTCCTGGACGGCATCGGCGGAGAGACGGCCGAACGCTCCCTGAAGGTGCTCCGTGACGGGGGCCGGCTGATCACTCTGCCAGGCCCGGACGACGTCCCCGCCGCGCAGGACGGCGTACGGGCCGCCTGGGTCCTGGTGGAGCCCGACCACCTCGGCCTGCGCGAGATCGCGGCCCTGGTGGAGCAGGGGAAGCTGCGACCGGTGGTCGACGTCGTCGTACCCCTCGCCGAGGCGGCGAAGGCCCACGCGATCGGCGAACAGGGCCGCACCACGGGCAAGATCGTCCTGACGGTCGTCTGAGCCACGGGCCGTGGCCGGCCGTTCGGAGCCGGCCGCGGTGCCGCCGTCCGGGGCCGTGGTGCCGCCGTGGAGAATGATCAGTGGTGCGTCCCCGTTCGAAAGGCACGTCATGAAACTGCCCGCTTCCGGCCGTCGTGTCCTCGTCAGCGGTGCCTCCCGGGGGCTCGGCCGGGCGGTCGCCCAGGCGTTCGCGGCCAACGGCGACCGGGTAGCCGTCCACTTCGGCTCGCGGGCCGAGGAGGCCCGCGTCACCCTGGAGTCCCTCGACGGAACGGGCCACGCCCTCGTCGGGGGCGACCTCGCGGATCCGGCGGGGGCGGTGGCCGTGGTCGACGCGGCGGCCGAGGCCCTCGGCGGGATCGACGTCCTGGTCAACAACGCGGCGGTGAACGTCCGCCACCCCCTCCCCGAGACGCCGTACGAGGAGTGGGTGGCGGTCTGGCAGCAACACGTGTCCGTGAACCTGCTCGCCACCGCGCATCTGAGCCATCTGGCGGCCCGGCGGATGATCGACCAGGGTTCGGGCGGCCGCATCGTGAACATCGGCTCCCGCGGCGCCTTCCGCGGCGAGCCCGACCACCCCGCCTACGGTGCCACCAAGGCCGCCGTGCACGCGCTCGGCCAGTCGCTCGCGGTCTCCCTGGCCCCGTACGGGATCGCCGTCGCCTCCGTCGCGCCCGGATTCTTCTCCACGGAGCGGGTCTCGTCCCGCCTGGAGGGTGCCGAGGGGGCGGCGATCCGTGCCCAGAGCCCGTTCGGCCGGGTGGCCGAGCCCGGGGAGATCGCGGCGGCCGTCCTGTGGCTCGCCTCCCCCGCCGCGGAATGGTCGTCCGGGACGATCCTCGACCTCAACGGGGCCTCGCACCTCCGTAGTTGACCCTGAGGCGTCAACTCGCAGCAGCCCGCGGGCCCCGAAGTGCATCAAGTGTGCCGCGCGGGAGGGGCATTGGCCGGTGGGCCGGGGGCAGGGCTACGGGCCGTTGGCCGGTAAGCGCCGGAACTCCCGTGATTGGCTCTAGACTCGGTCAGCGTTTGGTAAAGCCAGGTGCGGCTCGCGGGGGGAGCCCCGCACAAGACGATGGGGTAGCCAGTGCTTCTGAAGACGTTCGGCTGGTCGTTCGCGGTGACAGCGCTCGGCCTCGTCGTGGCGGTGTTGTACGGGGGATGGGCGGCCTTCGGGATCGTGGCGATCCTGTCCATCCTCGAGATCTCGGTGTCCTTCGACAACGCCGTGGTCAACGCCGGGATCCTGAAGAAGATGAATGCCTTCTGGCAGAAGATCTTCCTCACCATCGGTGTGCTCATCGCCGTCTTCGGCATGCGGCTGGTCTTCCCCGTCGTGATCGTGGCGATCAGTGCCAAGGTCGGCCCCATCGAGGCCGTCGATCTCGCGATCAACGACGCCGAGCGCTACGAGCAGCTCGTCACCGACGCCCACCCGTCGATCGCGGCCTTCGGCGGGATGTTCCTGCTGATGATCTTCCTCGAGTTCATCTTCGAGGACCGTGACATCAAGTGGCTCGGCTGGCTGGAGCGCCCGCTGGCCAAGCTCGGCAAGATCGACATGCTGTCGGTCTGCATCGCCCTGGTCGTCCTGGCGATCAGCGCCATGACCTTCGCGACCCAGGCCCACCAGCACGGCGGCACGCACGTCGACAAGGCGTCGACCGTTCTGCTCTCCGGCGTCTTCGGCCTCATCACCTACCTCGTCGTCGGCGGTCTCTCCGGCTTCTTCGAGAACAAGCTCGAAGAGGAGGAGGAGCGCGAGCACGAGGCCGAGGAGGAGGCCAGGAGGAGCGGCAGGAACGTCCCGGCGGTCGTGATGGCCGGCAAGGCCGCGTTCTTCATGTTCCTCTACCTGGAGGTCCTGGACGCGTCCTTCTCCTTCGACGGCGTCATCGCCGCCTTCGCCATCACCAACGACATCGTCCTGATGTCGCTGGGCCTCGGCATCGGCGCCATGTACGTCCGTTCGCTGACGGTCTACCTGGTCCGCCAGGGCACCCTCGACGACTACGTCTACCTGGAGCACGGCGCGCACTACGCGATCGGCGCGCTGGCCCTGATCCTCATGGTCTCCATCCGCTACCAGATCCCCGAGGTCGTCACCGGTCTCATCGGCGTCATCCTGATCGCCTGGTCCTTCTGGTCCTCCGTACGACGCAACCGCAGGCTGGCGGCGCAGGACGGCGAGCGGTCGGGGTCCACCGAGAAGGCCGAGGTCCCCTCCGGCGTCTGAACCGGACGGCCGGCGCTCGCCACAGGCGCGCGTCGGCCCGGACGGCTGCCGCTCACAGCCTCCGACGGCGGCGGCCGGATGTGTCGCCCGCCTGTGCCGACCTATCCGGCGTCGTCCCGCATGAAGGGCGGACGGGTCGTGAGCTGTCGTTCCGTCCACGCCAGTCGCTCCTGCAGCGGGGGACGGAGAGGGGCGGGGGCGACCGAGAGTACGCCGGTCAGGAGCTTCCGACAGCGCGCGAGCACCATCGGCATGGCGGGTGCGATGACCAGGATGTCGTCCAGACCGATCCGGAGGAGACCGTCCCACCCGGGCACGGGCAGGACCACTCGCAGGGTGCCGGACGCGTCGGCGATCGCACGGGTCCCCTGCCCGATCGGTCCGGCGGCGGCACGGCGGAGCAGGTCCTCGACGGCGTCCAGGGCCTGTACGGCGGTGGCGGGGTCGTTGATCGCCGAGGACAGCGCGCGCAGACCGATGTCGGAGAGCAGCCGGAAGGCGAGCGCGGGGTCCTGGTGGAAGGTGCGCTCGGAACCGGCGACGACCGCCTTCAGGACCTCGGCCTCCGGGACCGTGCCGTGGTGGACGTCGGCCACCGCGTCACCGTCGTAGAGGACGTCTCCCACCTTCACCCGCAGGACGACGGCCGCGCCCCCTCGTTGCGCCGCGGCCACCAGGGGCCCCAGGTCGAACTGCTCGACCAGCACGGACGCACCCCGCCAGAGGACCGACGCGGTGACGGACCCGGGCAGTGGCACCGCCGCCGGTGGGGAGTCCCGGGCGCCGGCCACACCGCCGCCCGGCGGACAGTAGACGTCGAGTACGTGCAGGCCACGGTCGCGCAGCTCGTCGAGGACGTGGGAGAGCTGGATCGAGCGCAGCGCGACGAGCTGGAGGCGACGGACGAGCACGAACGCGACGGCGGCCATGACCAGGGCGGCGATCGGCACGGCCACGGACACCGTGTCACGTGATCCGATGGCCAGGACCGCGGTGACGGAGTAGACCAGCACGCCGATGACGAAGGCGAACACCCGCCACACCAGCGGGTCGGAGCGGAACAGGGCGAGGCGATGGCTGAAGTTGCCCGCGGCCCACTGCACGACGAGGAACATCAACGAGAAGATCAGAGCGGTGACGCTGAGGACACCCACACCGAGCACGTTCAGCACGGCCACGACGCGGTCCCCGGCGACCCGGGAGCCGCCGTCGATCGCCGGGAGCAGGATGCCGAGCGCCACCGCCACGCCGACGGCCACCGCGTGCGTGATGCCGGCGCGCAGCGCCCGCCGCGGACGGACGACACGTTCGGCCGCGTGCCCCGCGCCCACCGTGGTCATCGGCGGCTCAGACACGACCGGGTCCGGTCGCCCGGTCCCGCGAGCAGCAGCGGATCGTATGAGCGGGCATCGCCACCTCCCCGTCTCGGCGTCGTGACCCACTCTGCGCGGCTTCCCCCGGGTGTGCCCGCGCTGTCGTACGAACGGATGACCCGGGGAAGCGGCCGGAAGTCCGGCGGTACGCCGCACGCGGTCGCCCTCGACGTCAGCGGCGACCCGTACGTCGTCCCGGAACGCGAAGCCGAGGCCATGCCCGCCCGCGAGCGGACGACGAGGAAGTCGGCCGGTCGCCCGAGGGCTCGGGCGCGGCCCGGACGAGGCGGCCGCGGGTCACGAGTTCCAGAGTGACGGCCGCGGCGACCGCCTGGACCAGGAGCAGGAGCAGGAGCAGCACACGCTCACCCCAGGCCCTGTCGTCACACTCCCGCCTTCGGGCGACGACGGCGATGTGACACAGGACCCGGCTGTGCGACGTCCGCCGGGTTCAGTGCTCGCAGAGCGAGAACTCCCGCTCGTAGAGCTGCTCGTTGTGTTCGTCGACGAAGAACTTGCGTTCCCGCATGAGCTGTTCGCGGAAGTCCTCGGCCAGGTCGAGCGTCATGGTCGAGGTGTCGGCCCACGGCTGCTGCGGCGGTACGTCCGACGTCGAGACGATCCTCTCCGACGGGTCGACCAGGAAGAACGCGAGAATCTTGCGGTGTCCCGCCCGCGTGGGATCCGCCAGGCGGAACGAGCCGACGCGGTGCTGCAGGATGTTCGGGAACGCCAGGCAGCGGCCCGCCGGGGTCGAGGCCGAACCGAGCATCTGGTTCAGCGCGTCCTCGTCCTCCAGTCCGTACACGTCCCGCAGACCGTCGTCGTCGTTCTGCTCGTATTCCGGGTCGTCGAGTGCCGCCCGGAAGCTCAGCCGGCTCTCGGTGATGTTCTCGCTGTCCCAGTAGTAGATGCCTGTCGAGACGATCCGCTCGTTCATCATCCCCTCGACATGCCACGAACCGCCGGTGTACTCGGGCTTCTCCGGGGTGAGGTGAATGGTGGCGAGCTTGACGATCACCTGGAGACCACGGCCCCGCAGATCGACCCGGGCCGATGCGTCCGGTACCTCGGGCGCGGTGAAGGCCGGGGCGTCCGGGACGATCGGGCTGCGGTTCTCCCACCAGTCGTCCAGCGCACTCTCCCACGCGTGGAGGGCCTCCGTGTGGGCCGCGTCGTCGCTGTAGGAGGACTTGTCCGGACGCTGCGGCTTCGAGCCGTACCATCCCCACGGATCGGTCTCGATCCGCAGGGGTCGCGGATGGCGCAGATCGGTGAGCACGTTCTCCAGCAGCGGACGCATGCGGGCGAACAGGTCCGGCAGGACGGAGGCCAGTTCGTGATGGGCCTCGGGGTGGACGTTGTTGACGTACGAACGGAAGGCGACCTCGCCGTCGTCATCGACGTCGACGTCCGTGGGCAGCCACTGGAACCTCTCCGAGAACTCGTACTTCGAGTACTGGTTCGTCGGGTTGCGCCAGGCCCGCTCGTGGTCCCCGCTCACATCCTTCACCAGGCAGAACAGCGAGGGATGCACCAGGTCCAGGACCTGACCGTCGGATCCGGGATGCCAGTCCCTGTCCGCTTCGGGGACCTCCTCCAGAACCCGAACCGCCTCGCGCAGCCGGGCCCTGAGCTTGTCGTCGATCAGCGTGTCCGACTGCCAGACCCCGTCGACGGCGGACACCTCGGCCCCGGTCCTGGGGTCCCGCAGCGCTGCGTAGTGCGCGAGCTCGGCCAGCACGTAGCGCACCTGCGCCTCGGTGAGGCCCTGGTCGATCGCCTCCTTCGTCCACCTGGCGACGATCTCGGCGTCGTTCCTCTTGTGGTACCACTCCGGCTTCGCCCGAATGTGGGAGCTGCATTCCATGATCTCGAGTTCCCGCAGCGTCCGGGGTGTCGCGAACGAGAGGGAACGGGACGCGTGGAAGGGCAGCGGGAAGGCAGACAGGCCGGTCAATTCTCTGGTTCCTCCGAGTCGGTGTGCGGTGGCGGGAAGCCTACTTCAGCGGACTGACAGCACAGCCCGGTCCCTCGCGGGGGAGCCGCGGGGGCGCGGTGGTGTCGGGGCGGCAGGTCACTGGCAGGCGGTGGCCAGCGCCGCGACGAACTCCTCGGCGAGTTCGGTGATCACGGGAAGGTCGAAGGCCAGCGCGTTGTACTGCAGCCAGCACCGCAGACCGCCGTCCGGCTGCTCCACCACGGTCAGTTCGGGCACGCCCCGGTCGCCGCCCGGCAGCGGCCAGGGCACGGTGCTGCCGCGCGGCAGCTCCCAGGGCGCGCAGGCGAGGCCCGGCAGCTGCGCGGGCGCCGCCCATGCCTCGTAGCGGAGCCAGGCCGCGAACGGCGCCGACGGACTGAACTCGGCGAAAGGATGGAGCTGGTGGTCCAGTGCCTCGCTGTGGACCCTCCGCAGCCGGTCCACCATCTCGGCGAAACCGGGTCCCCCGCTCGCGTCCACCCGCAGCAGCAGCGACTGGACGAAGCAGCCCACCGTCCGCTCGGCGTCGGGGCGGGGGCGGCCGGGCACCGGGGTCATCACGACCAGGTCGGGATGGCCGCTGCGGCTCGCCAGCAGTCCGGTCCAGGCCGCGGCGACGGCGAGGAACGGCGTGGCGCCCAGCTCGGCCGCCCGGGCCCGCAGAGCCTGGGCCGAGGACGCCGGCACCTCGAACTCATGCGCCGTGGTCAGAACTTCGTCCACGGACCGGCGGCCGGCGAACCGCTCGACGGCCTCCGGAGCCCCGGCCAGCGCGGCCCCGAAGTGGGCCCGGGAGACCGGCCAGTGCGCGTTCGCCCAGTCCACCAACTCCCGGTAGCCCGGACCGGAGCGGGCAGGCGGTGCCGACCGGCCCCGCCGCAGCGCGGAATAGCAGACGCCGAGGTCGGCGAGGAGCACGCCGACCGACCAACCGTCGGACACCATGTGGTGCATCGCGACCAGCACCACGTGGTCGGTCTCCGAGCGGCTGACCACCAGCAGGCGTGTCATCGGGTCGCGGGCCAGATCGGTGAGGCGGTCGCGCTCGGCCAGCAGCAGGGCGTCCACCTCCGCGTCCGTGGCCCCCGGGGCCTCCGTCAGAGAGATCCGCACCCGGGGCTCCTCGTCGACCACCGCCCGCACCACCCCGCCCGCCACCGACTCGAACCGGGTGCGCAACGCCGGATGGCGCCGGACCACCTCGGTGAGCGCCCGGCCCAGGGTCGTCGGTTCGAGCCGGTCGGTCACCCGGAACAGCGCCGTCACCGCGCCGGCGTCCCGCCCGGGAGCCTCCGACATCCACCGGAAGAAGTTCTCCTGCTGCGAGGTGAGCGCCACGGCATGCGGCTGCGCACGGAGGGCGGCCAGGTACGGCGTCACGGTCTCCGCCCCGACCGACGCCTCGCCGGCCGTGGCCGGCAGCCGGTCGGGGTGGTCCACCCACGCCGCCTGGGCCCGCAGCGAGGGCCGCTCGAAGACCACGGCGGTACCTGCCCGTATCCCGAACTCCGCGCTGATGCCGGTGGCGAGCTGGACCGCCCGGAACGAGTCGCCCCCGAGCGCGAAGAACTCGGCGGCCACGTCGGTGACCGGTCGGCCGAGCAGCCGCCGCCAGAGCGCGGCCAACCGCAGTTCCGTCGGGGTGGCCGGGGCGACCGCGGGACCGGCGGGCTCCGCGGGCACGTCGAACAGCGGGCGGAGCCGCTGTTTGACCACCTTGCCGCTCGGGTTCCTGGGCAGGTCGTCCGCGAGCAGGATCCGCACCGGCAGCTCGGACCGGCTCAGCCGGGTGCTCAGGAACAGCCGCAGCTCGTCCAGGTCCAGACCGCCGGGTCCGGCCACCACCACCGCCACCGGGACGGCGCCCATCACGGGGTGCGGCAGACCCAGCGCTGCGGCGTCGGCGACCGCGGGGTGCTCGTGCAGCACCTCCTCGATGCGCAGCGTCGAGACCTTCAGGGCGCCGCTCTTGATGACGTCGCTCTCCCGGTCGACCAGGTACAGGTACCCGTCCTGGTCGATGCGTCCCACATCGCCCATCCGTACCCAGCCGTCGCGGAACACCTGGGCGCTCCGCCCGGCGGCGCCCAGATAGCGGCGGGGCGGTCCGGGCTGCCGCAGCCAGACCTCGCCGACCTGCCCGGCGGGCAGCGGCAGCCCGTCCGCGTCCAGGATCCGGAGGTCACGGGCGTCCGCCGGGCGGCCCAGGGAGCCGGGGCGGCGCGGGTCGACCACGGTGGAGATCTGCGCGGGCGAGGCCTCGGCGGAGGTGTAGGTGTTGACCAGAGTCGCGTCCGGCAGCGCTGCGGCCAGGGCGGCCGCCACCGCCACGGGAAGCGCGGCGGCGGAGGAGTTGACCAGGAGCAGACTCCTCAGGTCGTACCGCCCGGCGGTGTCCGCGTTGAGCAGCTCGATCACCATGGAGGGGACCAGGAAGGCGGTGCCGACCCCGAACTTCTCGACCGCGATGCCGAACTGCTCCGCGTCGAAGCGCGGCAGGCTGACGAGGGTCGGTGCGGCGGTCAGAGCGGTGAGCAGCATCACCTGCCCCGCGTTCGTCCCGATCGGGAAGGCGTGCAGGGCGTGCCGCGAGTGGGCGTAGGCGCGGCGGCGGGAATGCGCGGCCGGCCCGGCGGTCAGGTTTCCGTGCGCGGCGACGACGCCCTTGGGCGCACCGGTGGTGCCGGAGGTGCCGATCACCTGCGCCGGGTCGGCCGGGCCGACCAGGAACGGCGGCTCGGCCGGCGGCTCGGGATGCGCCGCCAGCAGGGCGTCCAGTCGCACCTCCACCAGTCCCGGTACGGCGGGCAGCCCACCGTCCGTCAGGACCGTGCCCGCTTCGGCCGACGCGGCCAGGGCGGCGGCATCCGTCGCGGACAGGTCCGCACGGACCGGGACGGGCACCCCGCCCGCGTACTGGACGGCGAGGAAGCCGACGGCGTACCGCTCCCAGCGCGCGTCGGAGAACCGCAGCACCACCCTGTCGTGGGGTGCGACTCCCGCGGCGGCCAGTCCGACGGCGGCGCGCAGCGCCTCCTCGCGCCAACGGCGGTAGCTGAGTTCCCCGCCGCCGACGACCTGCAGCGCCGTGTGGTCGGGATGTTCGGTGGCCCGCGCGTCGAGGAGCTCCGGGACGGTCGTCGCGGCGGGCGGCTCGGTGGTGGCGATGGCGTACTCCGGTGAGGTCGGGGCGGATGGCGGGACGGGCGGGTTCGACCCGGGTGTGCGGCGGCGCTGCTGTGCGTCCGTCGGATCGACGGCGCGGGATACGGGTCTGTGCCGATGCGCAGGCGGCCGGCGGCGCGGTCGGATCTCGACGGCCGGCCGGACCGCGCGGGGGAGCGGCCGTGGAGTCCGGGCACGGCTGCCGGGACTCCACGGCACGACGAGTGCCGTAGCGGGATCCGACCGCGGGGTCAGTCCAGCCGGTCGGCGGCCTCCTCCTCGCTGAGGGCGTCGATCTCGGCGATCAGCAGGGCCTCGACCCGGGCCGCCAGGGCCGCCGGGGTGGGGCTCTCGAAGACGTCGCGGATCGACAGGTCGAGACCGACGTCGGCCCGGATGCGGGCGGCGACCCGGGTGACCAGGAGCGAGTCCCCGCCGAGGGCGAGGAAGTCGTCCAGCACGCCGACCTTCGGTACGCCGAGCACCTCCTGCCAGAGCTCGACCACCAGGGCCTCGGCCTCGGTGCGGGGCGCCAGGTACCCGTCGGCCGCGGCCGCCGGCTCCGGGTCGGGCAGGGCCGCCGTGTCGAGCTTGCCGTTGGCCGTGAGCGGGAGGGTGTCGAGCAGGACGACGGCGTCCGGGACCATGAAGGCCGGCAGCAGCAGCGCCAGGTGCTCGCGCAGTTCGCCCGCCTCCGGAGGGGCGGCCGCGGACCGCTGCCCGGTGGTTCCCTGCGGGACGGCGGCCGGTCGGGGGACGGCGTAGGCGATCAGTCTGCGGCCGTCGCGGACCACCACGACCGCACGGCCGACAGCCGGGTGGGCGGAGAGGGCGGCCTCGATCTCGGCGGGCTCGATCCGGTAGCCGCGGATCTTCACCTGGTCGTCGGCGCGGCCGAGGAACTCCAGCTGCCCGTCGGTGCGCCACCGGGCGCGGTCGCCGGTGCGGTACATCCGGCTGTTCGGGGCGTCGGCGAACGGATCGGGAACGAACGCCTCCGACGTCAGCTCGGGCCGGGCCAGGTAGCCACGCGCGAGGCCGTGGCCGCCGGTGTACAGCTCACCCTCGGATCCGGCGGGCAGCAGACCGCCGCGCTCGTCCAGGACGTAGAGCCGCACTCCTGGCAGCGGACGGCCGAGCGGCGGGCGCTCCTCGGCGGCGGGCCCGCTGACGGGGCGGCCGCCGAGCTCGCCGGCGGTGACGATGACGGTGGCCTCGGTCGGACCGTAGGTGTTGACCAGCCGTACGGTGTCACCGTGCCGCTCCCGCCACTGGGCGAGGGTGACGGCGCGTGCCTCGGAGCCGCCGAGGATCACCAGGCGCAGGGCCGGCGGCCAGGGGGTCCGGTCTCCGAGCGAGACCAGTTCCTGCCAGTACGCGGTGGGCAGGTCGAGTACGGTGACGGACCGTCCGGCCTCGCCGCGCAGCAGGTCGGGCAGGGTGCGCCCGCCGCCGGGCAGCAGGACGACGCAGGCGCCCGCGGTCAGGGCGGGCCAGATCTCCTCGGCGTGGGTGTCGAAGCCGATGGAGGCGAACTGGACGATCCGGTCGCCCGGCCGGAGGTGGTAGCCCTCCGGTCCGGCCATCCACCGGACGCGCTCGGCCAGCGCCGCGTGCTCGACGGCGACGCCCTTGGGGACACCGGTGGAGCCCGAGGTGTAGAGGACGTACGCGAGGCCGCCCGGTTCCGGCCCCGGCGGCGTCGTGGCCTCTGCGGACTCCGTACCCCCCGACCCGACGCCCACGGCTCCCGCCCGCAGGTGCTCGGTGACTCCTGCTTGTCCGTGCGCGGTGGCTCCCGCCCGCCCGTGCCCGGTGTCCGGATCGCCGAGGGCCAGTACCGGGACACCCGGTTCCGAGGTCGCCGGCTCCGAGCCGCCCGGCTCCGGACGCCCGTCTCCGGTGAGCAGCAGGGCTGCGTCCGCCTCGCCGAGCATCAGCCGCTGCCGCTCGACCGGGAGTGTGGGGTCGAGCGGCAGGTAGCCGGCGCCGGCCTTCCAGATCGCCAGCAGGGCGGTGACCAGTTCGAAGGAGGGGGCGATCCGGACGCCCACCGCACGGCCGGCCACCGGACCCAGCCGGCGCGCCAACTCATCCGAGGCGCGGTCGAGTTCGGCGTACGTGAGGACGCTTCCCGCACATTCGAGAGCGGGAGCGCCGGGACGGGCGGCGACCTGCTCGGCGAAGCCGCGCAGGATCGGGCGGGCCTCCTCGGCGACGGCGGGCCCGGAGCCGAGGGCGAGCAGCGCGGCCCGCTCCTCACCGGACAGCAGCCAGTCGCCGTGCAGCGGGACGTCGACGTCCACGACGACCCGGGAGAGCAGCTCGCGGACCCGGCGCGCCAGGGCCTCGACCGTGGCGCGCTCGAAGAGCTCCCGGTCGAAGCAGAACGAGAGCGTCATCCCGCCGCCCGGGGTACGCCAGCTGTCCAGCAGCAGATCGGTCTTGGCCCGGTCGAATCCGGAGTCCATGCTCGCCGTCCGGACACCCGCGGGCAGTCCGGTCCGCTCGTCGGCACCGGCCGGCTCGTACTGACTCTGGTGGACGAACACCGCCTGGAACAGCGGGCCGACTCCGGGCACCACGGGCATCCCCAGTTCGGCGGCCACCCGCTCGACCGGCACGTCCTGATGGGTGAGCGCGGCCATCGTGGCGGAGCGCACCCTGCGCAGCACGGTGCGGAAGTCCGGCTCTCCGGTCAGATCCGCGCGGATCACCCCGGTGCGCGAGAAGTAGCCGAGCAGGGCTTCGTGGGCGGTCTCGTTGCGTCCGGCCAGCGGGGTGCCGACGGCGAAGTCGTGGCTGCCGCTCCAGCGGGCCAGTACGCACTGGTAGGCGGCGAGCAGCACCATGAACGGGGTGCAGCGCTGCTCGCGGGCCAGGGCGTCGACCCCGGCGACGAGGTCGGGCCCGAGGGCGAGCTCGGCGAAGCCGGCCGGATGGGTCGGCTCCGCGGGCCTCGGGCGGTCCAGCGGCATCCGCAGGGCGCCGACGCCGGTCAGTCGGCCGCTCCAGTACCGGAACGCCTCCTCTGCGGCACCGCCGTCCAGCCTCTTCCGTTCGGAGAGCGCGAAGTCCCCGAACCGGGTCTTGAGCTCGGGCAGATCGGCCGGTTCCTCGCCGATCTCCTCGCGGTACAGCGCAAGCAGTTCACGCCACAGCACGGTGAACGACCAGCCGTCGGAGACGATGTGGTGGACCACGACGCCCAGGGCGTGCTCGTGCTCGCCCGCGCTGACCAGGACGGCCCGCAGCGGCGGGCGCTCACCCAGGTCGAAGGGCGTGTTGACGAAGGGGGCGCAGGCGGCGGTGAAGGACTCCTCCGCGGCGTCCGCCGTCGTGACCCGAACGAGCTCGACGTCCCGTACGGGCTCCACGAGCTGGACGGGCTGTTCGCCGTCCATGGCGAACCGGGTGCGCAGCACCTCGTGTCGAGCGGTGAGGCGGGTGAGCGCCGCGCTCAGCGCCCGTGGGTCGATCGGGCCGCTCCAGCGCCGGTTCAGGTACATGTTGAACCCGGCGTCGCCCGGGTTCAGTTGCTGGAGGAACCAGAGACGGCGCTGCTCATCGGTCAGCGGATGGCGGGTGATCGGGGTCGGGGAGGTCATGCGTTCCTCTCGCTCTTCGCGCGGGCCCGCGGGGTCTCCGGACCGGCGCTCTTCGCGCGGGCCTGCAGGGTCTCCAGGCCGATCAGGTCGTCGGACTCGGCGTCCGGGACCTCCCGGTCGAAGCGGGCCAGGACGGGAATGCAGAAACTGATCAGGACCAGTGCGGCCATGGCGAGGCCGAACACCAGGTAGAGCAGGCCTATGCCGCGCCCGTCGCCGGTGCCGATCAGCGCGCCGACGCTGGAGGCCAGCGCACCGCCCTCGTCCATCAGGGGCTGGAGCAGCTCCGGGCCCGCCGGAGCGACCAGGGCGAAGCCGATCGGCAGGGTGGACCAGGCGACCATGGTGTTCACCGCGATCACCCGGCCGTGGAAGCGCATCGGCACCTTGGTCTGGACGACCGTCGCGTAGATGCCGTTGAGCAGCGCGAGGCCGTAGGTCATGCCGAACGCGCCGACGGCGACCAGCGCCACCGAGGGCCGCAGTCCGGTCACGACACAGGCGGCGGCGAGGCCGAGAGTGGCGAACAGGACCCCGCGCAGACGCATCCGGCGCGGGCCTCCCCAGACCAGCAGTGTGAGGCCGCCGAGGACGGCGCCCAGGCCGGCCGCGGTGGACACCCAGCCCGCCGCCGCGGTCGTGGAGAAGGAGAGCACCAGTGGGGTGACCAGCAGGAAGAGTGGGGAGAGGAAGATGTTCAGCACCGCGAACCAGAACAGCATGGCCCTGAAGTAGCGGCTTCCGAGCGCCCGTCGGAAGCCCGCCCGGATCTCGGCGCCGACGCTCTCGCGGCGGGTGGCGGCCATCGCGTCGGGGAATCGCACCGCCAGGGTGACGCCGGTGGCGAGCAGGTAGCTGACGACGTCGAAGACCAGGATGCCGCCCAGGCCGATCACGTTCAGGATGCCGACCGCGATCAGCGGAACGAGGAACTGGGCCAGGCCGAGGGCCATCTGGACCACACCGTTGGCGCGCCCGAGGAAGCGCTTGGGCACCAGCTGCGGGACCGCCGAGCCCCAGGCGACGCGCTGGAAGGCGAGCGCGGCGGAGAGCAGCGAGATCATCACGTAGGCGTGCCATATCGCGAGTGAGTCGCTGAGGTACAGCACGAGCAGGACCGCCTGGGTCAGGCCGGCCGCGATGTCGCCCCAGAGCATCACCCGGCGGCGGTCACCGCGGTCGACGACGGCGCCGGCCAACGGGGCGAGCACGATGCCCGGCACCAGGCCGAACGCGGCGAGCAGGCCCAGGTGGAACAGCGAGCCGGACTGCAGGTAGATCCAGATCGGCAGGGCGAACTCGGTGAGGGCCGAGCCGATCATCGAGAGCTGCTGCCCGGTGGCGATGGTCAGGAAGCGGCCCATGGTCGGACGGACGGGACGGCGCCCGCGGGCCTCGCGGGACCCCTCGGGGGTACCTGACCTCTCCGGCGCCCCGGACCGCTCCGACGTCACCGGCAGTCCGGGGTCCGGGCCGCGGTCCGGGTCCGTCCCGGCGACGTCGCGGGACAGGCCGGCCAGCCACCAGGTGGCGTCGGCGGTGCGTGCGTGGCGCGCCTCCTCGCCCGCGGCGATCGAGCGGTGCACCCCCGTCAGGATGTCGGCCAGCTCCTCGGCACGGTACTTGAGGTAGAAGTGCCCTGCTTCGTCCAGGACCACCACGGCGGCGGTCCCGGTGATCCGGTGCCACTCGCGGAACCGCTCCTGGTAGAACTCGGTCGCCGGATCCCGGTCGCCGCAGACGGCGATCACCGGGGCCGTGAGGGTGCCGCCCTCGCTCTCGTACAGCTCGCCGAAGTAGCGCTCGGCGCCCTTGGTGCCGACGCGGCGGTTGCGCACGATGAGCCGCAGCTGTTCCTCGTCCACCTCGTCCACGTCCAGACCCGCCGCGGCCAGGGCGTTGATCATGCCCTGGTCGCTGCGGAGGCGAGCGGACAGCTCGGCGAAACGCTCGGCCAGCGCGGCACCGCGGCCCTTCGGACGGGCGAACGGGAAGATCCCTCCGAGGTGGACGGCGTCGATCTCCCGGCCGGCGGCCTCCACCCTGCGGGCGATCTCCACGGTCAGCCGGACGCCGACCCCGCAGTGCCCGTAGAGCACCAGCGGCCCGGCGACGTTCGCGACGATCTCCTCGGCGCAGAGCCGGGCGACCTCGTCGATGTCCATCGCCTCCTCGCCCAGCTCGTGGCCGGGGACGGCGATGGAGTGCAGGGCCCAGTCGGCCGGCATGGCGTCGGCGAGCGGCTTGTAGATCAGTGCGCTGCCGCCTCCGTAGGGGGCGCAGACCACCGTGGCGGCCACCGTGCGGCGTTCGGGGGTGAGCAGGTGCAGCAGCCGCCGCGGGCCGCGGTCGCCCTCGGGCGTCGCCACGAGTTCGGCCAGCCGGCGGACGGTCGGGTGCGTGAAGAGGTCCATGACCCCGACCGGGGTCACCAGATCGGGGAAGGCCCGCCGCATGCGGGCGACCACCTGAGTGGCGAGCAGGGAGTGGCCGCCGAGTTCGAAGAAGTCGTCCAGCGCGCCGACCCGGGGGACGTCCAGCAGGTCCGCCCACAGGGCGGCGATCACCTCCTCGGTCTCGCCCTCGGGGTCGACCTGGGTGCCGACGGGCGGGCCGTCCGCGGGCGCGGGCAGCGCCTTCCGGTCGACCTTGCCGTGGGCGAGCAGCGGCAGCCGCTCAAGGACCACGTAGCGGGCCGGGACCATGTAGTCCGGCAGGACCTCGCCCAGGGTGGCACGGAGTGCGGCGGCGGTCGGCGGTTCGCCGCCCGCGGGGCGTTCCAGGTAGGCGACGAGGTTCTGTCTGACGCCCTCGCCGCGGGCCAGGACCACCGCCTGGGTGATGCCGGGCAGGGCGGTCAGCGCGGCCTCGATCTCGCCGGGCTCGACCCGGTAGCCGCGGACCTTGATCTGGTCGTCGCCACGGCCGAGGTACTCCAGTGTCCCGTCGCTCCGCCAGCGCGCCAGGTCGCCGGTACGGTACATCCGCGGGCCGCACGTCTCCGGCGCGGCCCGGTCGGTGCCGGACGGATCGGCCCCGGACGGTCCCGCGTCCATCGGGCCGGTTCCGGGCGCTCGCGTGCCCGCCCGTCCGGTCCCGGAGGGTTCCGTGCCGGCGGGACCGGCGTACGGATCGGGCAGGAACCGCTCGGTCGTCAGGTCCGGCCGCCCGAGGTAGCCGCGCGCCAGTCGGTCCCCGCCCAGGTACAACTCACCGGTGACACCCGGCGGAACGGGATGGCCGGCCTCGTCGAGGACGTAGCAGCGACCGCCGGCCAGTGGGCTGCCGATCGGGGTGTTGCCCGGCGCGTCCACGCCGTCTGCGGTGACCTCGTGGACGGTGATACCCACCGTCGCCTCGGTCGGCCCGTAGTGGTTGAACACCGCGCACCGGCCCAGCGCGGCGATGCCCGACGCCCAGGAATGACTGCTGGCCTCGCCGCCGAGGACCAGCGCACGGCGCGGCAACAGCCGTTCGAGCGGTGCGTCGGCGGTCAGCGCGGCCAGGTGGGAGGGCGTCATCTTCAGGTAGTCGATGCCGGCCCGCTCGATCTCCGCCGCCAGTTCCACGCCCGCGATCCGGCGCGGCAGCAGGTGCACCCGGCCGCCCGTCGTGAGCGCCAGGTAGAGCATGGTCATGCTGAAGTCGAAGGAGAGGGACTGCAGGAGCCCGTAGGAGGCCCCGGGCTCGATCCGCAGCCGCTCGCCCGCGCCCACGAGGTAGTGGAGGAACTGGCGGTGCTGTACCGCGACGCCCTTGGGCGTGCCGGTGGAGCCCGAGGTGTAGATCACGTACGCGAGGTGATCGGCGCCGGAGACCTCCTCCAGGGGCGCCCCGTCCCCCTCCGGCGCATCGGTGCCGTCGTCGGTCAGCAGGTCGACCGCCGGGTGGTCGCCGAACCGGGGCCGCAGCACGGTGTCGGTGATCAGGACCTTGGCTCCGGCGTCGGCGACCAGGTGGGCGAGCCGTGCGGGCGGCTGTTCGGGGTCGAGCGGCAGGTAGCCGCCGCCGGCCTTGAGCACGGCGACCAGGGCGACCGCCAGCTCGGGGGACTGCTCCAGGCAGACGGCCACCCGGTCGTCCGCGCCCACGCCCAGCGTCCGGAGGCGCCGGGCCATGGCGTCGGCGCGGCGGTCGAGCTCGCCGTGGCTCAGCGTGCGGTCCTCGAAGACCAGCGCCGGCGCGTCGGGCGTCCGGGCCGCCGCCCGGGCCAGCGCCCGGGTGAGCGTGGCGGGACCGCCGTCCGGCAGCCCGGGACCCACGGCCCAGGTCTCCAGCACGGCGGTCCGCTCGGCCGGGCCGAGCATCGGGAGCAGCTCGACGGACAGCGTGGGGTCGGCGACGCCGGCCGCGGTCAGCAGCTCGAACCGCTCGGCGATGCGCTCGACGGTGCCGGCGTCGAAGAGGTCGGTGCGGTAGGTGAACAGACCGTAGAGGCCGCCGTCCGACTCCTCGCGCATGTAGAGCGCGAGGTCGGCGTGGGTGGTGGTGGCCTCGTAGCCGAAGCCCTCGGAGTCCAGGCCCGCGGGACCTCCGGCGGGGACGGCGGTCCGGTCGCCGTAGTTCTGGAAGGCGAAGGTGGTCTGGAAGACGGCGGCCCGGCTGACGTCGCGTTCCACCGAGAGATCGTTGACCATCTGCTCGAACGGCACCTCCTGGTGCGCGTACGCGTCGAGCGTGGTCTCGCGGACCCGGCTGATCAGCCGGCCGAACGCGAGGTCGGCGGAGAGCCGGGCGCGGATGGGCAGCATGTTGACGAACGCCCCGACCACGTTCTCGAGTTCGCGGTGGAGACGGCCGGCGACGGCCGAGCCGACGGCGAAGTCGCGCTGACCGGTGTGCCGGGCGAGCAGGACCTGGAACGCGGCCATCAGCACCATGTACGGGGAGGCGCCGTGGGCCCGCGCGACTTCGCCGATCCGGAGGGCGAGCTCGGGGCTCCAGCGGAACTCGGTCGCGGCCCCGTCGAAGGTGAGCAGGGGCGGTCGGGGCCGGTCGGAGGGCAGCTCCAGGGCCGGTACGCCGTCGAGCTCGCCGCGCCAGTACGCCCGCGAGGCGGCGAGCTGTCCGTTCTCCAGGCGGTCCCGCTGCCAGGCCGCGTAGTCGCCGAACTGGACCTCCAGGGGCGCCAGTTCACCCGGGGTGCCGTGGGCGTGGTGGGCGTAACGGAGGTCGAGCTCGCGGTTGAGGAGGTCGATCGACCAGCCGTCGCTGATGATGTGGTGCATCACCAGCGCGAGGACGTGGTCGTCCTCGGCGATGCGGACCACCAGGGCGCGTATCAGCGGGCCGGCCGTGAGGTCGAAGGGTTCCGCGATCAGCGCGCCGAGTGCGGCCGCGGCACGCGCGTCGGGGTCCGGGTCCGTGCCGGCGTCCAGGTACTGGGCGAGGAACGGGGCGGGTTCGGCGATCTCCACCTCGGCCGTGCCGGCCTCGGTGGTGCGGAACGTCATCCGCAGGCTCTCGTGCCGGGCCACCAGGTCCGTCAGCGCGGCATCCAGGGCGGCGAGGTCGAAGGGCCCCCGGAACCGGCGGGCCGGTGCCAGCGTGTAGGCCGTCGAACCAGGGGCGAACTGGTCCATGAACCAGAGCCGTTCCTGGCCGCTGGAGAGCGGCGGTGCGGTGTCCGCCGGGCGGGGGTCCACCACCCGGGCGGGGGCTGCGGCGCCGCGCAGCCGCTGGCTGAGCAGGGCACGCTTGGCTGCGGACCAGCCGGTGGGCAGGTCCTGGGTATCCGTCATCGGGTTCCTGTTCGGGCGTTCGGCGGGGGAGTCGGAGGACGAGGGCGCGACGGGACCGGGCACGGCGGAGGGGCCGCTGCCCGGAGTGCCTGCCGGGTGGGGTGCGCCGGGGCGTCGGGCCCAGCGGCCCGCGCGCGGCGTGACGGGCGGGGGCCTACTGGCGCTCGCGGACTGCGGCGGCGATGCCGGACGGGGTCGGGGCGTCGAAGAAGACGTCGAAGTCGACGTCCACGCCGAGCGCGTCACGGATCCGCGCGGCGATCCGAACCACCGTCAGCGAATGGCCCCCGAGGTCGAACAGGTCGTCCTCCGGGCCGACATCGGGCAGGTTCAGCACCTCGGCCCAGATCCGGCAGACCGTCGCGGTCGTCTCGTCGCCGGTGCCGGTGCCGGTGCCGGTGTCGATGGCGGTGGCCGGTGGCACCGGAGCCTCGCGCGGTGGCACCGGCAGAGCTCGCCGGTCCAGCTTGCCGTTCGGGGTGAGCGGCAGGCGGTCCATGACGAGCCAGCGCTGCGGCGCCATCGCGGCGGGCAGGGTACGCGTCAGGTGGTCGCGCAGTGCGGCGGGGGCGGGCGGCCGGGCGTCGGCGGCCGGGACCAGGTAACCGGCCAGGAAGGGCTCGCCGTCCTCCTCGGCGCGGACGGCGACGGCGGCCTGGGCGACGGCCGGGTGCTCCAGGAGGGCGGACTCGATCTCGCCGAGTTCGATCCGGTGGCCGCGGATCTTGACCTGGTCGTCGAGCCGGCCGAGGAAGTCGAGCTCCCCTTCGGGGGTCCACACGGCCTGGTCGCCGGTGCGGTAGAGCCGGGTGCCGACCGGGCCGAACGGGTTCGGCACGAAGCGCGCGGCGGTGAGTTCGGGGCGGCCGAGGTAGCCGTGCGCGACGCCGTCCCCGCCGATCAGGAGCTCGCCGGGGATGCCGAGCGGCGTGGGACGCAGCTGCTCGTCGACGACGTAGACCCGGGTGTTGGCGATCGGGCGGCCGATCCTGACCCGTTCGGGTACGGCGGGGAGCTCGGCGCAGGTCGACCAGACGGTGGTCTCGGTGGGCCCGTACACATTGAACAGCCGGGCGGTCCGCGTCCGCAGGTCGCGGGCGAGCGGCAGCGGAAGCGCCTCGCCGCCGGCCAGGCCGGTGACGGTGCCGAGGGCGTCGTCGCCGGTCGCCGCCGTGAGCATGACCCGCCATCCGGACGGGGTGGCCTGGACGTGGGTGACGCCCTCGCCGCCGATCAGCGCGAGCAGTCCGGGGCCGTCCACGGCGAGGCCGTCCGGGGCCAGGACCAGGCGGCCACCGGTGATCAGCGGCAGGTAGAGCTCCAGTGCGGAGATGTCGAACGAGAGCGACGTCAGGCCGAGCCAGGCGTGCCGGGGGCCGGAGCCGAGCCGGTCGGCGAAGGAGGTGAGCAGGTTGACCAACGCCCGGTGGCCGACGGCGACGCCCTTGGGGCGGCCCGTGGAACCGGAGGTGTAGAGGACGTACGCCACGTCGTCCGGACCGGGGGCGGTGCCGGGGGCGGCGTCGGCTTCGGTCTCGGCCTGGGCCTCGGCGTGGATCTCGCCCGGGTCCTGGGCGGGCGGCGCGGGCTGGGCGGGCGGCGCGGGGAGCCGCAGGACCGCCGGGGCGGCATCGGCGACCGCGGGCGCGGGCTCGCGGTCGGCGAGCAGCAGAACGGCTCCGGAGTCGCGCAGGACGAGGGCGAGGCGTTCGGCCGGATAGCCGGGATCCAGGGGCAGGTACGCCGCGCCGGTGGCGAGCGTGGCGAGCAGCGCGGCGGGCAGGTCGGCGGTGCGGTCCAGGTGGAGGGCGACCAGGTCGCCGGGCCGAACGCCCCCGGTGCGCAGAGCAGCGGCCAGGTGGTTCGTACGGATGAGCAGTTCGCGGTAGCTGAGGTGGCGGCCCGAGGCGCTGACCGCGATCCCGTCGGGAGTGGCGGAGGCCTGGGCGCGGACCAGGTCGAGCACGGTCCGGTCGGCGGGGTAGGGCCGGTCGGTGGCGTTCGGCGCGGTGGTGACGGCCCGGAGCTCGGCGGTGTCCAGGAGCGGCAGGTCGAGGAGTGGGGTGCCGGGCGAGGCGACCGCGCCGGTGAGGAGGGTGCGGTAGTGGCCGGCGATCCGGCGGGCGGCGTCCGGGGCGAGCGAGGCGGCGTCGTACTGGAGGCTGAAGTCGAGGCCGCCGTCCGGGGTGTCGGGGGTGTCGGGGGCTTCGACGATCTGGAGGTGGAGGGTGTTGCGGGCGGTGCGGTTGTACACGGCCCAGGAGACCCGGGCACGGGTGCCGGCGAACTCCGGATCCGGGCCGCGCCGGCGGTAGCCGAGCGAGACCGCGGTCAGCCCGACGCGAGGGCCGAGACCGGCGACGGCGGCACCGAAGGGCACCCTGCGGTACGGGTATCCGGCCCGCAGCTCGGCTCTGACGGCGGCGGCGAAGTCGGTGAAGGTCCGCGTCGCGTCGGACGAGGGTGCGTGGACGGGCAGCTCGTTGACGAACATGCCTACTTCGTCGCGGAGTTCCGGCGTCCGGGTGGAGATCGGGACGGACACCGGCACCGCTTCTCCGCCGTACCGGCGCAGCAGCCCGTGCAGGGCCGCGAGCAGGAACTCGAAGACCGTGGTGCCGCAGAGCGCGGCCGCGGCGGCCAGCTCGCCGGCCTCGACGCCGGCGAGGCGCCATGCGACCGCCTCGCCGGACCCGGCCCCGGCGGCGGTCGGGGTGCGGGGCCCGCCGGGCAGTACCGGTTCGGTGGCGGTGGCCCACCTCGGTCCGTACCACTCGGCAGCCCGCCGTACGGTGTCCGGTTCCGCCGCCGGTGCGGCCGGCGGTGCGGTCGCCGCGGGCAGGGGCGCCGAGCCGTACGCGGCCGCGAGGTCCCGGGCCAGGACGTCCTTGGAGTTGCCGTCGAAGACCGAGTGGTGGGCGGTGACCAGCAGCTCGGCGCTGCCGTCGGCGCGGCGGTGCAGGGTGAAGCGGCTGAGCGGGCCGGTCTCCAGGGCGAAGGGACGAGCGGCCTCCGCCTCCAGCCGTTTCTCCAGGTCGGCCTCGTCCGCGGGTGCTTCGAGCCGTACCAGTTCGGGCCGCTGTGCCGCGGGCTCCTGCCAGACCTGGCCGTCGTGCTCCACCAGGCGGGCGGCAAGGGCCGGATGGCGGCTGGTCACGGCGGCCACGGCGCGGACCAGCGCCGCTGTGTCGACCCGGTCGAAGGAGATCCGCAGGGGCATGTGGAACGCCTCGCGGGCCAGTCCCAGCCGATCGGTCAGCCAGACCCCCTGCTGAGCCGGGGAGGCCGGAATGCGGTCGGTCAGGGAGAGGACTTCGGACATCGGCGGCTCACTTAGGACGTCGGAGCAGAGTGGAGGAGCAGCGCGGGGGAAGGTGCGGACGCGGCGTGGGGCACGGGCAACCGCACGTCGGTGCCGCAGACGCCGACGGCGGTCTGTGGCAGCCGGGTTCGGTGACGGCGCCGGCCGCCGTGCGACGTAGGTCCACCCCCCGGGGACCGGTCGACGGCCGTGCGCGGTCAGGACCGCCGGACATTCCAGGATGCCCCGAGGCGTCTGGTATCTCCGGCCCCGCCCGATGAAGACCATTGGTCCAGACCTGTCGAGAGATTCGCACAACGTGAATGCACCGTCAAGAGCCGTCCGCTGCCCGGAATCAGCCTCCATGTCCACGCCGAGTTCTACCGACGTGCCCCCAATCATCCGTGTGTATGATCTGCCCTGACTGTCCGTCAACACCTGTTCGTCCACAGGGATATAGCGGTGCATCGCGCCTGTCTCCAGGCTGCCGTGAACGCGTACCCGGGCTGCCGCAAGGAGGCCGGGGCAGGGCTCGGGGCATGGGGACCGCGGACCCGCCCGATGCCGGTCCGCTTGCCGTCGATCAGGGGGTCGAGGAGCAGGTCCAGGGCGCGCCCGGGGTCCTGTCGAGGATTCCGCAGAACCGTCGGAGCACGGGACCGGACGGTCTCCGGAGCAGCCGGCGTCGCACGCTCCGACGAGAGGCCGGGAGGGTGCCGACGCGCACATCGGGCCGTCCAAACCTAGCGTGGACGGTAGGGACCGATGTGACGGAGGGACCACGGGCATGGACGGCGCCATGGACAAGGCCAAGGGCAAGATCAAGGAGATCACCGGAAGGATCACGGGCCACGAGCGTCTGGAGGCCGAGGGCAGGACCGACCAGGTGAAGGTCAAGATCCGTCGGAGTGTGACGAGCGTCCGACACCGGGCGGAAGGCATCAGGAACTCGTTCAGACGCGACCACTCGTAGCCCCGTACGGTCGCCCGCCGCGGGCGCCCTGCCGGGCGGCGCCCGCGGCGGGTGACGGGTAGCGTGAATCGGTGGAGGGGCGGGACGACCTGCTGTGCGACAGCCAAGGACGGAACCACTCCAGTGCCCTGCGGCGATCCCGACGATGCCGAGCGCCCCCCGGTCCGAGGGCGCCGGGCCACGGACGACCGGGCGCGAGGCAGGTGGCGCGGCACGGTCGACCGGGCCCGAAGCAGGTGGCGCGGCCCGATCGGCACCTGGCAGGCCGTCGTCCTCACGGTCGTCGTCCTCACCGGGGCGAACCTGCTGCTGCACCGCTGGACCGGCCCGCTCCGCCTGCTGGCCGCCGTCGCGGTCGGCGCGCTGCTGCTGGGGGTGCTCCGCTGGGCGGGCGGCACCCTGGCGGACGCGGGGCTGGCCCCCGGGACGCTGGCGCGCGGCGCGAGGTGGGGGCTGGTCCTGATCGGCCTGGTCGGAATCGTCTACGCCGTCGGAGCACTGCTGCCGGAGACCCGCTCGCTGTTCGAGGACCGGCGGTACGACGGGATGACGGGAAGCGAGCTGGCGGCGCGCGTGCTCGTGGTGGTCCCCGTGGGCACCGTCCTGGTGGAGGAGATCGCCTTCCGCGGAGTGCTCTACGGACTGGTGCGCCGGGCCCGCGGCACCGTCTGGGCCACCACGGTGTCGAGCGTGCTGTTCGGCCTCTGGCACGTCCTGCCGTCCCTGCACCTGGCGAGCGCCAAGCCCGCGCTGACCTCGGTCCTGGGGGACTCGGCACTCGGCTCCGTCCTCGCGATCGCGGGCGCCGTGCTGTTCACGGCGGCGTCGGGCGTCCTGTTCTGCGAACTGCGACGCCGCAGCGGCAGTCTGCTCGCCCCCATGGGACTGCACTGGGCGGTCAACGCGCTCGGTTACGTCGTCGGCTTCCTGCTGCGCTGAGCCCGCGCCCCCGGGGGCGTACGGCAGGCGCTCCCAGGGTGCTGGACGCCGGCCTCCAGGACGGCCGGGGCGTCACTGCTCCGGCGGCTGGATGACGGTGCGCAGCCGTTCCAGGTCCTGGGGCGTGAAGCCCGACGGCCGCATGACGGCGTTCCAGCCGTCGACGTACGCGGCCTTGTACGTATGACCGTGACCGTCCGGCACACCCGTGGAGAACGGCAGGTCCGCCGTGACCTGCCAGAAGGTCACGAAGGGGATCCAGAACATTCCTTCGAGCACGTCGCTGCCGGGCGCCTCGCCGATCCAGTCGGGTTCGGAGAGCGCCAGATCCGGGCTCCACCAGACGATCGGATCGGACGGGTGCACGAGGTACAGCACCCGCGGACCGTCCCACGGCGTGTCCTCCGGAGCGATCCCGGTGGTCGGATCGTCGGTGAACCGTACGGTCCGCCCCTGCTTGTAGACGGGATCGATCTCCGGGCTTCCCGCGTCGCGGTGATCACTGAACTCGCGGAACAGGGTGTTGAAGTTCGGCGGACCGGCGAACAGGGTGCCCGCGGTGCGGTTGCGCAGGTCGTACTCGCCGCTGAACGCCGTCTCGCCGCCGAACGACCCCAGGCTCTCACCGGCGACGAACAGCCGCGGACGCTGGTCCTGGGGCAGCTTGGACCACACGTCGTAGACGGAGTCGAAGAGTTCCCGGCCGGCCTCGCGCGCCTTGGACTGGTCCACGAGGTAGGAGAGCCACGACGGCAGGTACGAGTACTGCATCGCCACGGTGGCGGAGTCACCGTCGCCGAGGTACTCGAACGAGTCCACGGCGGCGGGGTCGACCCAGCCGCTTCCCGTGGTCGTCATGACGAGCAGGTTCGCGCGCTCGAAGCCGCCGGCCCGCCGGAGGTCCGCGACGGCCCGCTCGGCACGGATCTCCGCGTCGTCGGACGTTGCCAGCCCGGCGTAGGTCCGAACGGGCTCCTGCGCCGGCCGGTGGGTGAACGCGCCGATGTCCGCGGCCGACGGGCCACCGCCGGTGAAGACCCGGCCCTGCCTGCCCAGCGTGTCCCACGGCACCAGCGATCCGGGCCCGCCGGAGCGCAGCGTGGACGTGGGCTGGTGCACACCTTCCGGCGTCTCCGTGTCACGCAGCGAGAACGCCTCGTTGGCCGCGTTCACGAAGCCGGCCAGGAGTACGCCGCTGACGACGGACCACACGAGTCCCGCCACCACGACCCAGCCGACCACCCCGGCCGCGCGCGGCCCGATCCAGCGGCGGAGGAGACGGGCCAGCCACCGGTACAGACGGCGCAGCCCCCGGCCCGCGAGCAGAAGGAGCCAGAAGACGAGCGCGGCCACGAACGGGGAGGCGACGGTGGCGAGGACGTCGTAGTCGGTGACCCCCATGAGCCCGCGGATCTCGTGCTGCCAGTACTGGCCGAGCCCGAACGACAGGCCGAACAGTCCGATCGCGCAGCCGATGAAGACCTGCCACGACCTGCGCGACGCCCCTCGTTCCTCCTCGCGGTCGGCGAACGCGCGCCACACGTAGGCCGCGACCACGCCGAGCCCGTAGCCGATGGCCGCGCTGATCCCGCAGATCAACCCCTGGAGCACTCCGCCGCGAGGCAGCAGGGACGGGGTGAAGGAGAGACAGGCGAGGAGGAGCGCACCCCAGCAGCCGGGGAGAGTGAGCCGGAGGCGTCGACGGATCCTCCCGGAGCCGGTGACCGGCCCGGCGCCGTCGGCGCCCTCGGCTTCCTCGGTTCTCTCGGTCTCGTCGTGGTCCGGAACGTCGTCCGGCGGGGACCCGTGCACGTCAGGAGCCATGGCTGTCCTCCGGGAGAATGATCCCAAGTCCCGGCCCGACGTGCCACCGCTGACTCCCCGCGCCGCACGCGCCCCGGCCCACCCCACGCGGCCTAGTCGGCGGCGAGCGTGCAGCGGTGGGCCTTCGCCGAGCGTTCGGCGAAGGCCGACAGGGCGGTGCGCAGGCCCGTGTGGTCGAGGGCGAGGGAGGAGGTGCGGCCGCGCCCGCCGCCCGCCGGGGTGACGACGTAGGCGGCCCGTTCCGCCGCGCCGCGGCAGTCGGCCCACAGCACGTAGCGGCCGTCCGGGGCGTCTCCCGCCGGCCGGTCGGCCAGGTCCTCCAGGTGTTCCCGTGCGCTCCACTCCAGCGCGGGGCCGTAGGACGCGGTGAAGCTGTACAGCGGTGCGCCCCGCAGACCGCCCAGGGTGCAGCCCTCGACCGGCTTCGGCCCCGGCGCGGTCTCGACCGCCGTCCGGACGCCCCAGCGGGCGGCGGTCCGGGGGTCCAGGATGCCGGCGCAGCTCCCCGACACCGAGGCGAACGGCTCGTGGTCCCAGGCGTTCACGGAGGTACCGACCTTGCGGACCGGCTCGCCCTCGCTGACCTCGCACCCCTCCTGCCGGGCGTAGGCCGTCGCCGTCCGTGTCAGCACGGCGGTGAGCCTCGCCCGGGCCTCCGGGTGGCCGAAGTCGGCCCGGTCCATCCTGGCGCGGACCTCGGCGACGAATCCGCCGTCCCGGGTGCCGCCGCAGTCGAGCATGACCCCCGCGCTCGCCTGGCCCCGCCGCTCCCGGTCGGGATCGAAGGCGAAGCCGCCGGTCCATCCGTGGCCCAGGGGCGCGTCGGTGCCCGCCGCCTCCAGTGCGGCGATTCGGTCCCGCGCGTCGCTCACCGTCACGCGCAGGTCGATCCGGCCGTCCTCCTCGTCGGACTCGCTCACCCGGCACTGCCAGAAGCTCCGGCCCGTCCTCGTCTCCGCCGTCACCTCCGCCCCGTCCACGAGCTCCCGCACGGGACCGGCCGCCAGCGTGCCGCCGCACGCCGAGTCGAGGGCGCGGTCGGCGAGCCAGGCCTGCGGACCGCCGGACAGCCAGAACACCCCGCCCGCCACCACGGCCGCGCCGCCCGCCACCATGGCCGCGAGCCCGAGGCGCCGGCGGCGGCGTCCCCGTTCCTGCTCCTGGATCTCCGCGGACTTCCCGTTCATCCCCACACCTTTCCGAGCTCCTTCGGGTCACCGCAGTCGCCCGACGCGTCGAGATACCGCGCGAGGAGCGAGTCGGCGCGGGCGAGGAGCAGATCGCGGTCGGCTCCCTCCAGGCCGAGGCGGTGCAGCGTCCGCCCGCCGGCGCACCGGGCCTCGGCCCAGACGGCGAGCTCGTACGTCTTCGCGCCGGCGGCAGGCTGTCCGCCGCGCCCGGCCAGGGACAGCTCGCGCCCGTACTCGGTCCGCACCTCCGGCAGGGCCTCGCCCCACCAGCTCGCGGAGCTCACCACCACGCCGCCCCCGGCACCCGGCTTCGTGAGGGTCGTGGAACAGGCCCTGGCCCAGGCGTGCGTGGCCCCGTAGGACGACTGCTCGGCGCCCTTCAGGGCGGGACCGAGCAGTGCCGGCCGGAACCAGCCGCACTCCGCCGGGGGCGTGTCCGGCGCCGTCTCCTGCGGGGACGGCGACACCGGCCGTACGTCGCTGTCGCGCACCGCGGCCCCGCCGCAGCGCCCGTCGGTGCGTACGTCCTCGGCGACCGCGGCGACGAGCGAGCCGAGCCATTCGGTCGCCGGGCTGTCCGTGGACGCGTGGACACGGAAGGACGTGACAGGACGGGCGTACCCCGGCAGGCCGTTCGGGCAGGGGACCGTGACGAGCTGGTCCGCCCGCTCGTGCTCCTCGGCCCAGTCCGGCACCCTCTCGTACGGGGTGCGGTTCACGATGTGCTCCACCCGGACGCTCTTGAGCGGCGGGTCGAGAACCGGTTCGGCCGTCACCGTGACCCACGGGTCGCCTTCGCCGTCCCCGCCGAGGGTGCACGACACGAGACCCCGCGGCCCAGGACCGGTGCGCAGCGTCCACCAGGCGTCGTCGGCCAGCAACTCCGCCGTGTCCTGCCGGGGCAGCGCCCCGCCGCAGGCCCGGGCCAGCGTGTCCGCGTTGTGCCGGTCTCGCTGCCCGGCTCGTACCAGGAGGTAGCCCGCCGTCAGCGACACGAGGAGCAGAACCGTTGCGGCCTGCGGCAGCCACCGGTGCCGCCGGAACCGGGCCCACGCCGAATCACTCATCCCCACCCCTGTTCCCGCGTTCGTACGCGGGCATCGCACGTGCGAACCAACCACCGCACGCTATCCCACGGGCTCCACCGGCCCACCGCCGGCCGGACAGCCGCACCTCGCCACCGGCGGTGCGACCCGGAGCCCCCCACGCCCCCGGCCGCGGGTCGAACCCGCCCCTGGGCGACCGGCTCTCTCCTCGGGACGCCCGGCCGTGGTCCTCCTCGGTGCGCGGATGGCGACCGCCTCGGGTTGTCCCGTCATCGGGCTTCCCGTACGCGAAGGCGGTCTCCGTCGCCCGTTCCGCCGCGGGCGTCCGACCGCGCGGGGCGGAACCGGCCGATCCCCGCGCGCCCGGCCGGAGTTCAGTCGCGGGGTGGACGCGGTCCCGGCTCCCCGGAGCGGGCGAGGGAGGGAAGGGCGGCGCGCCAGCCGCCGTACGAGGTGATGTCGCGGGCTCCGTCGAGCGCCTCGGGCTCGCAGAGGAAGCCGGTCACGAAGGACCCGTCCGCGAGCTCCACGGTGCCGAGGGCCATCGGGCGGGGGAGCGCCGCGACGAGCGTGCCGAGCCCCTCGGCGGGCAGCTGCCACACCTCGGTCTCGACCGGCGCACCGCCCTCCCGGACCCGGACCAGACCCGGCTTGGACGGGACGGTGCCGAGGGCGTACAGCCGGTAGGCGGACGCGGTGGTGGTCGTACGGACCAGGCGGCCGCCGAGGGAGAGCAGTTGTCCGTTGAGCGGCTGCCCGGACAGGTGCGCGCCGACCACGGCGAGGCGCAGCGGCGGGGCGGTGAGCAGGCCCGCGATGCGGGCGAGCCGGTCGTCGGTGAACGCCGGGCCGATCAGCATGACGCCGAACGGACGCCCGTCCACCTCGCCCGCCGGGACCGCGACCGCCGCCAGATCGAACAGGTTCGTGGAGTTGGTGAACCGGCCGAGCCGGGCGTTCGCGCCCAGCGGGTCGGCCGCCACCTCCGCGAGGGTGGGGTGTCCCGGCGCCGTCGGCAGGAGCAGCGCGTCCGCGTCTCCCAGCGAGGCCAGGGCCCTGGTACGGAGGACGGACAGCTTCTCCCCGTCCGCGTACAGCCGGTGGGCCGGGATGTCCCGGGCACGGGAGAGGATCCCGGCCACGGTCGGGTCGAGGTCCGCAGAGCCCGCGTGCGCCTCGGCGAAGGCGCCGACGGCGGTGTAGCGCTCGGCGACGAACGCGCCCTCGTACAGCATCGCGGCCGCCTCGGTGAAAGGCGCCAGGTCGATCGGCAGGAGCTCTGCGCCCGCATCCGCCAGCCGGGTCGCGGCCGTCCCGAACGCCTCGGCCCAGCCCTCGTCCAGCTCGCCCAGCCGACCGGGTGCGGGGACGGCGATCCGCCACGGGCCCGGGCGCCGCTGCCGCAGGGCGGGGAGTTCGCATCCCGGGGGCGCGGCCATGAAGGACAGGGCCCGCTCGGCCTCCGGGAGCGTACGGGCGAAGACCGTCACGCAGTCCAGCGACGCGCAGGCCGGGACGACGCCGTCGGCCGGGACCAGGCCGCGGGTCGGCTTGAGGCCGACGATGCCGTTGAAGGCCGCCGGGACGCGGCCCGAGCCCGCGGTGTCCGTGCCGAGCGCGAGGTCGACGATGCCGAGGGCGACCGCGACCGCGGAGCCGGACGACGAGCCGCCCGAGACGTAGGCCGGGTCGACGGCGTTGCGGACCACGCCGTACGGGCTGCGCGTACCGACCAGGCCGGTCGCGAACTGGTCGAGGTTCGTGGTGCCGAGGACCACGGCGCCGGCCGCCCTCAGCCGCGCCACGGCCGGTGCGTCGGCCTCCGGCTCGTACGCGTACGAGGGGCAGCCCGCGGTGGTCGGCAGCCCGGCCACGTCGATGTTGCCCTTGACCGCGAACACCGTCCCGGCCAGCGGCGGTCGCTGCCCGGCGGCGGTTCGCGCGTCGACCGCGGCGGCGTCCGCCTCCACGTCCTCCTGCGGCCGAAGGCCGATCCACAGCTCCGGACGGTCCACCTGCGCGATACGGGCGTACGCGGCCCGCACTCTCTCCGTCGCGCCGATCATGCGCGCACCTCCGCGGTCTCGACGGCGGCGAGGACGACGAGCGCGGTGCCCGCCTCCACCTGGCTGCCCGGCTTGATGAGGACCTCCGCGACGATGCCGTCGGCGGGGGCCTGAACCGGTGCCTCCATCTTCATCGCTTCGAGGGCGACCAGCTGCTGACCCGCCGACACCCGGTCGCCGACCTCGACGTTCACCTGCCAGACGCAGGCCGTGAACTCGGCCTCGACCAGTCGGCCGCCCTCGGGCACCTCGATGTCGGCGGTCGGCGGGGCGACCTCGGAGGCCGCTTCGGCGCGGGCGAACTCGCCGGCGGCCTCCCACGCGTCGCGCTCGGCGCCGAACGCCGTGCTCTGCCGGTCCCTGAAGGCCGCGATCGATGCGGCGTTCGCGGCGAGGAAGGCCTGGTACTCCGCGAGCGAGAAGGTGCCCTCCTCGGTCCTCGGCACGAAGCGGCCGGAGGTGATGTCGGCCCGCAGCTCGAGGAGTTCGTCGGCACCGACCGGATACCACCTGATCCGGTCGAAGAAGCGCATCAGCCACGGCCTGCCCGGCTCGAAGGCGCCGCGCTGCTGCCAGCCCGACCACACCTGCGTGGTGCGGCCGACGAACTGGTACCCGCCGGGGCCCTCCATGCCGTAGACGCACAGATACGCGCCGCCGATGCCGACCGAGTTCTCGGCGGTCCAGGTGCGGGCCGGGTTGTACTTGGTCGTGACCAGCCGGTGCCGCGGGTCCAGCGGGGTGGCGACGGGCGCGCCCAGGTAGACGTCACCGAGGCCGAGGACCAGGTACTCGGCGTCGAAGACGGTGCGGTACACGTCGTCGATCGTCTCCAGGCCGTTCACGCGCCGGATGAACTCGATGTTCGACGGGCACCACGGGGCGTCGTCGCGCACGCCCGCGACATAGCGGGCGATGGCCTCGCGGGTCGCGGGGTCGTCCCAGGAGAGCGGCAGGTGCACGATCCGGCTGGGCACCACCAGGTCGTCGGTGGCGGGCAGTTCCTCCTCCATGCGCAGCACGGTGCCGAGGAGTTCCTGCTGCGGGACGACGTCGGGGTCCGTCCGGATCTGGAGCGAGCGGATGCCCGGGGTGAGGTCGACGACGCCGGGGAGCCCGCGCTCGGCCAGTGCCTCCGCGAGCGCGTGGACGCGCATGCGCAGCGCGAGGTCGAGCTGCATGGGCCCGTACTCGACGAGGAGGTTGTCGTCACCGCTCCGCCGGTAGGTGACCGACGGACGCGCCGGGGTCTCCTCCAGGCGGGCGAGGATCCCGCCGTCGACGACGGCGTCGCGGTCGGCGCGCGGTTCGGCGGCGGGCTCCCTGCGCAGCCGTGCGGCCGCCTCCGTCGTCACCGGCACGAACCGTACGGTGTCGCCGGGGCGGAGCTGGCCGAGCTTCCAGCGCTGTCCGGTGACGACCGTCGCCGGGCAGACGAAGCCGCCGAGGGACGGACCGTCGGGGCCGAGGAGGACGGGCATGTCCCCGGTGTAGTCGACGGCGCCCACGGAGTACGGCGTGTCGTGGATGTTGGACGGGTGCAGTCCGGCCTCGCCGCCGTCCGTGCGCGCCCAGCGCGGCTTGGGACCGACCAGGCGGACGCCGGTGCGCGCCGAGTTGAAGTGCACCTTCCAGTCCGCCGCGTAGAAGTCGCGGATGTCGTCCTCGGTGAAGAACTCGGGTGCGGCGTGCGGGCCTTCGACCGCGCCGATCCGCCACGTCCGGCCGAGGGCCGGGCGCGCGTCGAGGGGGACGGCCGAGGTGTCCGTACGGACCTCGCCGCCGTGCAGGACGTCGCCCGCGCGCAGCGCTCGGCCGCCGTGCCCGCCGAACCGGCCGAGGGTGAAGGTGGCCGCGCTGCCCAGGAACTCCGGCACGTCCAGGCCGCCCGCGAACAGCACGTACGTGCGCAGGCCCCGCTCGTCGGGGGCGCCCACGGCGAGGGTCTGCCCGGCCTCCACGGTGACCGGCTCCCACGGGGCGACGAGGCGGCCGTCGATCGTCACCTGAGCGGGGGCGCCGGTGACACAGACCGTCGTCGGGTGGCTGAACCTGAGGGAGGGGCCCTGGAGGGTGCATTCGAGGCCCGGAGCGCCCTCGTCGTTGCCGAGCGCGGTGTTGCCGAGCCGGAAGGACAGGTCGTCCATGGGACCGCCCGGGGGCACCCCGACCTGCCAGTAGCCCGTGCGTCCCGGCCAGTCCTGCACGGTGGTCAGGGTGCCGGGGGCGACGACCTCGATGCGCGGGGTCGGGTCGGCGAGGGTGGCGAGCGAGGCGGTGGAGTGGACGGCGGCGCGGACGTCGGCGTCCCCGAGCGCGGTGCGGACGAGCCCCAGGTTGGTCTCGATGCCGTCGATGCGGGTCGCGGCGAGCGCCGCGTCCAGCCGGTCGAGGGCCTCGGCGCGGTCGGCGCCGTGGACGACGACCTTGGCCAGCATCGGGTCGTACGCGGTGGTGACCTCCGTACCGGTCTCGACCCAGGTGTCCACGCGGACGCCCTGGGGGAAGGCGACGCGGGTCAGCAGGCCCGCGCTGGGACGGTGGTCGCGGGACGGGTCCTCCGCGTAGAGGCGGGCCTCGACGGCGTGGCCGGAGGGCGCGGGAGGCTCGGTGACGACCGAGGTGTCGCCCTGCGCGAGGCGCAGCATCCAGGCGACGAGGTCGACTCCGTAGATCTCCTCGGTGACCGGGTGCTCGACCTGGAGGCGGGTGTTTACCTCCAGGAAGTACGCCTCCTCGCGGGCGGCGTCGTACACGAACTCCACGGTGCCGGCGGAGCGGTAGTCCACCGAGGCGCACAGGTCCCGGGCGGCGGCGGCGAGTTCGCGACGGACACGGTCGGGCAGTCCGGGGGCCGGGGCCTCTTCGAGGACCTTCTGGTTGCGGCGCTGCAGCGAGCAGTCGCGGTCGCCGAAGGTGACGACCTTGCCCCGCCCGTCGCCGAAGACCTGCACCTCGACGTGCCGGGCGCGCTCGACCAGCCGTTCGAGGAAGACGCCGGCCGAGGAGAAGGAGGCGGCGGCCACCCGCTGCACGCGGTCCCAGGCGTCGGCGAGGTCGGCCGCGTCACGACAGGCTCGCATGCCGATGCCGCCACCGCCGCCGGTGGCCTTGAGCATCACCGGGTAGCCGATCTCCTCGGCTGCCGTGAGCGCCGCGTCGACATCCGGGAGGAGCCCGGTGCCGGGGGCGAGCGGCACGCCCGCCGCCTGCGCCGCGGCGCGCGCGGTGTGCTTGGCCCCGAACAGCTCCAGCTGTTCGGGGGTCGGACCGACGAAGACGATGCCGGCGTCGGCGCAGCGGCGAGCGAAGCCGGCGTCCTCGGACAGGAAGCCGTAGCCGGGGTGGATGGCGCCCGCGCCGGTCCTCCTGGCCGCTTCGAGGACCAGGCCCGCGTCGAGATAGGACTCCTTGGCGGGGGCCGGGCCGAGGCGGACGGCCTCGTCGGCCAGCCGGACGTGTTCGGCGCCGCGGTCGGGGTCGGAGTGGACGGCGACGGTGCGGAGGCCGAGCTGCCGGGCGGTGCGGATGATGCGGGCCGCGATCTCGCCGCGGTTGGCGACCAGCAGGGTGTCGAACGTCATCGGGTTCCGTCCTCGTGGTGCTCGCTCGGCTCGTTGATCGTCATCCGCACGGCGGTCGGATCGAATCCGTTGCAGGGGTTGTTGATCTGTGGGCAGTTGGACAGGAGTGCGAGGACATCGGTCTCGGCACGGAGTACGACCTTCAGGCCGGGGGCGGAGATGCCGTCGACGATGCCCAGCGTGCCGTCCGCCTCGACCGGCACGTTCATGAACCAGTTGATGTTGGAGACGAGGTCGCGCTTGCCGAGGCCGTGCCTGGCGCCCTCGGCGAGGAAGTTCTCCACGCAGGCGTGCTGCGACCAGGTGTGATGGCCGTAGCGAAGGGTGTTCGACTCTTTGGAGCAGGCCCCGCCGAGGGTGTCGTGCCGTCCGCAGGTGTCCTCGACGACGGTCATCAACGGGGTGTGCTCGTCGGACATCAGCACCGAGCCGGTGGTGAGGAAGACGCCGCCCTGCGCCTGGACGGTGTCCGGGGCGCTGTAGCGCACGGAGGTGTCGTGGGCGTCGTAGAGGAGGAAGTCCGCGGCCTGGTTGCCGTGCAGGTCGGTGACGGTCAGCAGTTGCCCCTTGCGCACGACGGCGGACCAGGCGGCGCGGGCCGGGACGAGGTCGTCGCTGACGACACGGGCGGTGGCGGTCATGCGATCCCCCGGGCGGTGAGGTGGTCGGCGGTGTTCAGAAAGGCCCGGCGGCCTTCGGGCGTGGCGTCCCACAGGGGGTCGCCGGGGGAGGTGGGCCGGGCGCGGTACGCGAGGACGCCGAGGCTTCCGCAGGTGTACACGGGGCGCGGGTCCAGGGGGTGGGGGACGTTGGCGAGGAGGACGACGACGTCCTGCTCGGCGCGGAGCGTGACGCTTCCGCCGGGGCCCGCGGAGCCGGTGAACTGGGCCGTGCCGTCCTCCGCGATCCGTACGCCCTGGAAGAAGGAGACGGACGGGGGAAGGTCGCGCGGGGTCAGGCCGTTCTTGAGCGCGGCGAGTTTGAACAGCTCGCGCCCCGCCGGCGAGGCGGACTGCGGAGTGCCGTCCCCGTACCGCACGGTGTTGCGGGCGAGGCTGGAGGTGCCGGTGAGGGCGTCGTGGCGGCCGGAGGTGTCCCGGGTGACGGAGGCGAGCACCCGGCCCTGGTCGGAGAGCAGCAGGTGCCCCTCGCCGAGGTACGCGTTCCAGAGCACCTTCACGGTGTCGGCCGCGTTCAGCCGCTCCCAGGGACGGTCGGCGCAGTGGAGGAGGAGGTGGGCGCAGGCGTCGCCGGTGAGGTCGGTCAGCCGCAGCTCGGTGCCGCGGGCGAGGACCTTGTGGGTGTAGTTGCCGCCCGCCACGGTCTCGGCCCACACGAGGTCCCCGGCGCAGACGCCCTCGGGAGGCGCCGGCCAGCCGCTCGCGGGCAGCACCGGCATGGCGTCCACCGCTCGACCCGCCTGGGCGCGGGCATGGTCGCGTGCGCGATCCGTCGTCGCTGTCGCTGACTGTGTCGCCATGGCTGGGCCTCCAGGTCGCCGCTCTCATTTCTGTCGCTCGACAGAAATTAGGCAGTGGGCGCTTCGCGGCCGTTGCCCGTGGGTTTCGCGTCGGTTACCGGAAGCTCACCCGGGAACTCGGCCCCGGAGTGACGCGCGGCCCTGTGCGAGGATCGCGGAGTGAGCACGCCCACCAGCAGAAGAGTCGGCCGTCCTCGGGCCAAGGAGCGTCCCGCCGGAGGTCTCGAACCGCGTGACGAGGTCCTGGCGGCGGCGGCCGAGCTGTTCACCGTCCGCGGCTACACCGCGACCTCCACCCGGACGATCGCGGAGCGGGCCGGACTGCGACAGGCCTCCCTCTACCACTACTTCGACGGCAAGGAGGCGATCCTCGCGGAGCTGCTCGAAGGCACCGTCCGGCCCTCGCTCGAGGTGGCGCGGGACCTGGTGTCCCGCACGGAGGTGGTCCCCGAGGCCCGGCTGTGGGCGCTGTGCCATTCCGACGCGGCACTGCTGTGCGGCGGACCGCACAACCTCGGGGCGCTCTACCTGCTGCCCGAGGTGCAGCAGGAACGCTTCGCGGACTTCCACCGGATCCGCACCGCGCTCAAGTCCTGCTACGAGGAACTGCTCGCGGCCACGGAGCCCGGGGCGGCGCTCGGCAAGGACGAACGGGCGCTGCGCGTGGACCTCCTCTTCGGCCTCACCGAGAGCGTGATCCTCGTCCGGCGGGCGGACCCGGCCCGCGACCCGCGCACCTTGGCGGTGGCCACGGCCGACGCGGCGCTCCGGGTGGCGGGTGTCGCGCAGCGGTCCCTGGCACGCCTGCGCCGCGAGGGGCAGGGCCTCCTCGCGGCGCGGGCGTGACCGGGCGGAACGCCCCGCGGCTCAGGCGCGTACGGCCTCGGACCCGTGGTCCGTCCGGGCACGGCGGTCCGTTCCCCCGGCCGCGGGATCAGCGCCCTCGGGGCCGCGGTACCAGCGGTACGCCGCACCCGTGGCGACCGTGGCGCCGAGCATCAGGACGGTGAACCACCGGAAGTACCAGTGGCCGCCCTCCGGGTCGTACACCTCGGCGCGCGGCCAGGAGAGGTTGACCGTCATGAAGATCCCGTAGGCGACGGCGAGCGCGTTGACGGGGAGCCCCCAGCGGCCGAGGGAGAACAGCGGCCGGCCGAGCTCGTCCCGCGTACCGTCGGCCGGCGGCCATTCGCCCCTCAGGCGCCGCACCAGCATCGGGGCCGTGACCATCGCGTACGCCAGGTACACCATCGCGATGCACGTGGTGCCGATGGCCAGGATCGCCTGCGGCGAGGCGAGGTTGAGCAGGAGCAGCAGCCCCGCGCAGACTCCTACCACCACAGCGGCCGTGCCGGGCATCCCGGTCCGCCGGGGCACCCGCGCCAGTCGCGCCGAGTGCGGGAGGACGCCGTCGCGCGCCATCGAGTAGAGCATCCGGGTCGCCGAGGTCTGGATCGCCAGGGTCGCCGCACAGATGGCCAGGGCCACATCGGCGAGCAGGACCCGGCCGAGACCGTCCCCGAGAGTACTGGTGAGCACGTACCCCAGGCCCTGGGTCGCGAGCCGTCCGTCGGTCAGGCTGGGCGCGGCGAGCAGCCCGCCGAGCAGCAGCAGTCCGCCGCAGACACCGGACGTGGTGAGGGCGCTGAGCGTCGTACGGGGAGCGGTGCGCCGGGGGTTGACGGTCTCTTCGCTCATCTCGCTGGCGCTCTCGAAACCGATCAGGACGTACGCGGCCGTGAACGAGCCCACGAGGAGCGCCGTGATCAGGCCGCCTTCGCCACCGGTGTGCAGGGTGATGCCGGGATCGCGCTCCGCGTGGGTGGCGAGGAGGGTCACGATCAGGGCGACGCCGGCGATCTCGGCGGTGACACCGATCGTGTTGACGGCCGACAGCGCCCGGTTGTCGAGGACGTTGAGCAGGGTGGTCAGTGCGAGCAGGACCAGTCCGAGGACGGCGGCGTTCGCGGCGCCGCTGGTCGTCGTGGGCGACGGGTCGCCGCCGACGACCTGGAAGCCGGGCCAGACGGCGGGCAGGACCACCTGGAGCGCGAGGGCCGCGGCCGCCACGACCACGATCCGCCCGGTCACCATGATCCAGCCCGCGTACCAGCCGAAGGACGGGCTGCCGAGCCTGCTCGCCCACTGGTAGATCGCCCCGGAGATGGGCATCCGGGCGGCCAGTTCGGCGAAGCAGGCGGCGACGAGGAGCTGGCCGGCGAGGACGGCGGGCCAGGTCCAGAAGAAGAGCGGTCCGCCGAACGAGTAGCCGAGGGAGAAGAACTGGAAGACGGTGGTCAGTACGGAGATGAAGGAGAACCCGGCGGCGAAGGACGCGTACCGCCCCATCCTGCGGCGCAGTTCCTGCGGATAGCCGAACGAGGCGAGCGAGCTGTCGGGCGCACCGTCGGGCGGGCCGTCAGGTGACTCCCCGCCCTTCGCGCCGGGCGGGGGAGGTGCCGGTGGAGTGGGATCGGTGGTCACGGTCATGGCGGTCCCCTGTCGCGGAGTGAGGTCCTGCGAATTCCTGTCGGTTGACAGAAATTAGGGACGGCCCGTTTCCGCCGCGTGTCACGCCCGTGTCCCGACCGTTAGTGACTCCTCTCCGGGCGCTCCGCGGCGCCCGGCGCCGGCCGCGTCTCGCCTGCCCGGCGCCGGTCCTTCGGCGGGTCAGGACATCGCGGGTGCGGGGGTGGGCGCCTCGTCGGGGGCCTGCTCCGGCGCTTCGTCGCCGAGCTGCTCCCGCAGGTAGTTCCAGCACACCGCGATGAGCGCGGCCACCGGGACGGCGAGCAGACTGCCCACGATGCCGGCCAGGCTGCCGCCGAGCGTCACCGCGAGCAGGACGACGGCCGCGTGCAGGCCGAGTCCGCGACTCTGGATCATGGGCTGGAAGACGTTGCCCTCCAACTGCTGCACCACGACGATGATCGCCAGAACGATCAGCGCGTCGGTGACGCCGTTCGACACGAGCGCGATGAGAACCGCGACCAGGCCGGCGAACAGGGCGCCCACGATCGGCACGAACGCGGAGACGAAGGTCAGCACCGCGAGGGGAAGGACCAGGGGGACGTCGAGTATCCACAGACCCAGGCCGATGAGCACGGCGTCGAGGAGACCGACGAACGCCTGGCTGCGCACGAACGCTCCCAGGGTGTCCCAGCTCCGCTCCGCCACGATCGGTACGTCGACGGCGAGCCGCCCGGGGAGCTGGCGGGCGAGCCACGGGACGAACCGGGGGCCGTCCTTGAGGAAGAAGAACATCAGGAAGAGGGCGAGGAAGGCCGTGACCACGCCGTTGAACACCGTGCCCACGCCGGTCGCGATCGCGGTGACCATGCTGCCGACGCTGTCCTGGAGGCGGGCCATCGCCGTGTCGAGAGCGCCGGAGATCTCGTCGTCGCCGATGTTCAGCGGCGGCCCGGCCGCCCACTCGCGCAGTCGCTGGATTCCCTCGACCACACCCTTGGAGAGCTCCCCGGACTGAGAGGCGACCGGCACCGCGATGAGCGCGACGATGCCGGCGACGGTCAGGATGAACGAGACCGTGACGACCGCTGCCGCCAGGGCGGGAGGCCAGCCGTGGCGCCGCAGGAAACGAGCCGCGGGCCAGGTCAGGGTCGTGAGGAACAGCCCGACGACGAGCGGCCAGACGACCGACCACATACGGCCCAGGACCCACAGGGCCACTCCGGCCATCAGGAGCACCAACAACGACTCGGCGGACACACGAGCCGCCGTGCGCAGAGCGGCGGCGGCCTTCGTAGGACTCAACGTGGCAGACATGCGCTCACCCTATGGACCCGCCGGTCCGCACTCCGGGCCCGCCCCCACCGCTCGCGTCGCCCGCCCGGCATCATCGGGTGGGCGACGCCCGCTCGGTGTCATGCGACAGGTGCGGTCACCGTTCCCCCGGGGTCAGGAGCGTGCCGGAGTGGGTGCCCGGCGGTGTCTCCTCACCGGGCGACGGGGACGGCGGAGCACTCAGCATCGCGGTGAGGATCAGGCCGATCACCGCGATGAGCGCGAAGAGGATCACGACCGGCCTGCGGCGAAGACGTCTGCGCTTCGGACGGGCTGCCGGGCGGGACCCCTGTGGCATCGGCGGGAACTGCTGGATCAGCGTGGCGAGGAGGGCGAAGAGCTCGGGATCGTCGCGTGCGAGGCGCTGCTCGATCTCGGCGAGCACGCGCCGGTCGTCCGTCGAGTGACTCATGGCGACCTCCTCGGTACCACGCGGAGGCGGGTCTGAGGTTCGGACGTTTCCTCGACCGCGCCCGCGTCTCATTGTGACGGCTCGAGCGCCGGAGGGCCTCCGCAGGCCGTGAGCTCCCGGACCGTCGTCCCTTCCGGATCGCTCGACAGGGCGAAGAGACGCAGAATGCGGTAAAGGGCCCGTTCATCGGAGTGGTCCCCAGGGAGCGCTCGTCTGCCCGGTACGCAAGCAGCACGTGACCGCGACGGTGAGGAAGCGGCACAGGGCCCTCGGAGTCTTCGTGCCCGTGTGACGGGGGGCGACGCGGCGCGCGTCGCCCCCCCCCGTGCGCTCCGGCCGTTCAGCGCGGGGCGCTCACCGGGCCCGGGGCGGAGTCCTCGCGGCGGTCCGGAGCGGTGTCGGGGGGGGGGGGGGGGGGGGTCGGGGGGGGGGGGGGGGGGGGGGACGGCTCCGATGACTCCCCGAGGGAGGGGGGGGGGGGGGGGGGGAAGGGGAGGGGGAGGACCAACCCAC
>NZ_JBVHZJ010000024.1:0-31315 GCF_055574655.1 Streptomyces sp. NPDC029956
GACTATGTGCTTTTGCCTTACACGAAATTCCGACGGGTCACCCCCCCCCCTCCCTGCCCCCCCGCGCCCTGGAATCGTCCCCCCCTCCAGGTGGCCTCGGGCCAGGTCCTCCGGACCCGGCCCGGAGAGGTCACCAGGTGGGCGGGCTGGCGATCGCGCGGGCCAGGACGTCGTCGAGGACGCGGGCGGTGGTCTCGACGTCGTACGTGGAGTTGTCGATGATCGGCAGACCGGAGCCGTACCAGCCTGCCATCCGGCCGTGGATGGCGGCGACCTCCTCGTCCGAGAGGCGCCGGTTGCCGCTGCGCTCGGCGTTGCGCTCCAGGACGATCTCCAGGCCGGGCAGGAGCACCACGGGCAGCAGCCCGGGGCCGACGTGGCGCTTCCAGCCGCCGAGGCCGACGACAGGACGGTCGGGGAAGACCGCGTCGTCGACGATGCAGGAGATGTTGTTGGCGAGGAAGTTGCGCGCGGCGAAGCCGCAGGTGCGGCGGGCGAGCCGGTACTGCGCCTCGGAGTGCTCGTTCCACCCGGACTGCGGGTCGGCGAAGCCGGAGCAGACCCACTCGCGGACGTCGTCGAGGCTGATGTGCGCGGTGGGCACCCGGCGGCGCTGCGCCCAGTGCCGGGCGACGGTGGTCTTGCCGGCGCCCGCGGGACCGATGAGCAGTACGGCGAGGGTCGCGGCCCCGGTACCGCCGCCGTGCTCCACGGCGGGCGCGAGCGGCGCGCTCACGGGCGGCAGGGGCACGTGCCCGGTGAGGTCGGCGCGCGGGGACTGCCCGCCGGGGTACTGCGATCCCCCCGGGTGCTGCGGACCGCCGGAATGCTGCGGTACGGCGCCGGAGCCGCCCCAGCCGGGCGTCCCGGGCCCGGTGGGAGGCGCGGGGTGCGAAGGCGCGGAGTGCGGCGGCGGCGCCGCGTGCGGGGGTCTGGACGCGCTGTTCCGGACGGTCGGGTGCACGCCGAGCCGGGACCCCGCGGGCGGGCCCGCGTACGGGGCGCCGGGCGGAGGCGGCGGTATCGGCGGCAGCCCTCCCGGGGCGCCGCCGACCGGGCCGGCCACGGGTCCGGCCGCTGCTCCTGTCCCGGTTCCGGGTACCGCGCCGGTGCCGGGCCCGGGGACTCCCCCGGGCGCGGAAGCGGAATCGGGAACGGGTCCCTGGCCGGTGCCGGGGCCGGTCGCCCCACCCGGTCGCTCCGGCGGTGGCAGCGGACCCCCCACTGCGTGCTGCATCCGGTCCCACTCCGTCTCGTACGCCTGATGTATCCGGTGTATCCGGTGCGCCGGAACGTTACCGCCCCCGGCCCCCACGAGGGGAACGGCCGGGGCCTCCCCCAGGTGCCCCGTCAGTCCGTCAGTTCCTCGGCGAGCGCCCGCAGCGCCAGCCGGTAGGAACCGATCCCGAACCCGGCGACCGTCCCGGTCGCCACGGCCGCGACGACCGAGGTGTGCCGGAACTCCTCCCGGGCGTACGGGTTCGAGATGTGGACCTCGATCAGCGGCGCGGTCCGCTGGGCGGCCGCGTCCCGCATCCCGTACGAGTAGTGCGTGAACGCACCCGGGTTGATCACCACCGGGGTCGAGCGGTCCGCTGCCTCGTGCAGCCAGCGGATCATCTCGCCCTCGTCGTTCGTCTCCCGGACCTCGACGTCGAAGCCGAGCTCCGCACCGAGGGTCCTGCAGGACTCGACGAGCCCCTTGTAGGAGGTGGCGCCGTAGATGTCGGGCTCACGGGAGCCGAGCCGGCCCAGGTTGGGGCCGTTGAGCACCAGAACGGGACGGGGCTCGCTCACGCGGACACCTCGCCGTACGCCGCGATCAGCACGGCCGGGTCGGGGCCCTCCAGGACGGTCGGCTTGCCGATCCCGTCGAGGACGATGAAGCGGAGCAGGTCGCCGCGGGACTTCTTGTCCACCCGCATGGTCTCCAGGAGCTTCGGCCACTGGTCGCCGCGGTAGGTGAGCGGCAGTCCGACGGACTCCAGGATCGCCCGGTGCCGGTCGGCGGTGGCGTCGTCGAGGCGCCCCGCCAGACGGCCGAGCTCGGCGGCGAAGACCATGCCGACGGAGACGGCGGCGCCGTGGCGCCACTTGTACCGCTCGTTCTTCTCGATGGCGTGGGCGAGCGTGTGGCCGTAGTTGAGGATCTCGCGGCGGCCGGACTCCTTGAGGTCGCCGGAGACGACCTCCGCCTTGACCCTGATCGAGCGGACGAGCAGCTCGGCGGTGTGCGGACCGGCGGGGGTACGGGCGGCCTGCGGGTCCTCCTCGACCAGGTCGAGGATCACCGGGTCGACGATGAAGCCGGCCTTGATGATCTCCGCGAGGCCGCTGACGTAGTCGTTCACCGGCAGCGAGTCCAGCGCGGCCAGGTCGCAGAGGACCCCGGCGGGCGGGTGGAAGGCACCGACGAGGTTCTTGCCCTCGGCGGTGTTGATGCCCGTCTTGCCGCCGACGGCCGCGTCGACCATGGCCAGGACGGTGGTCGGTACGGCGATCCAGCGGACGCCCCGCAGCCAGGTCGCGGCGACGAAGCCGGCCAGGTCGGTGGTGGCGCCGCCGCCGACGCCCACGATGACGTCGCTGCGGGTGAAGCCCGTCTGGCCGAGCGCCTTCCAGCAGTAGGCGGCGACCTCGACGGTCTTCGCCTCCTCGGCGTTCGGCACCTGGATGGCGACCGTCTCGTAGCCCTGGTCGGCGAGGTCCGCGCGGAGCGCCTCACCGGTGTCGGCGAGCGCCTCCGGGTGGATCACGGCGACCCGCTTGGCCTGGTTGCCGATGAGGGCCGGGAGCTCGCCCAGCAGCTGCCGGCCGACCAGCACCTCGTACGGATCCGTGCCGGCGCTGCCCGCGACGTGGATACGGGTGACTTCCTGGTCCGTCGTCATGCGTCCTTCTTCAGATCCAGTGCCGCGAGGACCGCGTCCGCGACCTCTTCGGGGGTGCGGTCGTCGGTGGTGACGACGGCCCGCGCGACTTCGGTGTACAGGTGGCGGCGCGCCTCCATCAGCTCGCGCCACTGACGGCGCGGATTGACGGCGAGCAGCGGGCGCGCGGTGTTGAGGCCGACGCGCCGGACCGCCTCGTCGACGTCCATCGAGAGGTACGCGACGGGCAGCCCGGCGAGCAGCGTGCGGGTTCCTGCGTCGAGGATCGCGCCACCTCCGAGGGAGAGGACGCCCTCGTGCCCGGCGAGGGCCGCGGCGACCGCGTCCCGCTCCAGGGCGCGGAAGTGGTCCTCGCCGTCCTCGACGAAGATGTCGGAGATCTCGCGGCCCTCGGCGGCGACGATGTCGGCGTCGGTGTCCCGGTAGGGCGCGCCGAGCCGTTCGGCCAGGAGCGCGCCCACCGTGGACTTGCCGGAGCCCATGGGCCCGACGAGGACGACCAGGGGACCGCCGGTCACCGGATGCGCAGGTTCTCGAGGTACGACCGAACGTTGCGGCGGGTCTCCGGGACGCTGTCGCCGCCGAACTTCTCGACGACGGCGTCCGCGAGGACCAGCGCGACCATGGCCTCGGCGACGATGCCGGCCGCGGGGACGGCGCAGACGTCGGAGCGCTGGTGGTGGGCCTGGGTGGCCTCGCCGGTGACGACGTCGACGGTGGCGAGGGCGCGCGGCACGGTCGCGATGGGCTTCATCGCGGCGCGGACCCGCAGCAGCTCGCCGGTGGTCAGGCCGCCCTCGGTGCCGCCGGAGCGGCCGGAGGTGCGCTTGAGGCCGTCCTCGGTCTTCACGATCTCGTCGTGGGCCTGGGAGCCGGGCACGCGGGCCAGCTCGAAGCCATCACCGACCTCGACGCCCTTGATGGCCTGGATGCCCATGAGGGCGGCGGCCAGCCGCGCGTCGAGACGCCGGTCCCAGTGGACGTGGGAGCCGAGGCCGACGGGCACGCCGTAGGCCAGTACCTCGACGACTCCGCCGAGGGTGTCGCCGTCCTTGTGGGCCTGGTCGATCTCGGCGACCATCGCCTTCGACGCGTCGGCGTCGAGGCAGCGGACCGGGTCGGCGTCGAGCTTCTCGACGTCGGCGGGGGTCGGGTAGACGCCGTACGGCGCCTTGGCCGCGGCGAGCTCGACGACGTGCGAGACGATCTCGATGCCCGCGGTCTCCTTGATGAAGGAGCGGGCGATCGCGCCGAGGGCGACACGGGCCGCGGTCTCCCGGGCGCTGGCGCGCTCCAGGATCGGCCGGGCCTCGTCGAAGCCGTACTTCTGCATGCCGGCGAGGTCGGCGTGACCGGGACGGGGCCGGGTCAGGGGAGCGTTGCGGCCCGTCTCCTTGAGCTCGGACGGGTCGACCGGGTCGGCCGCCATGACCTTCTCCCACTTGGGCCACTCGGTGTTGCCGACCATGACGGCGATCGGGGAACCGAGGGAGAGCCCGTGCCGGACTCCGCCCAGGAAGGTGATCTCGTCCTGCTCGAACTTCATCCGGGCGCCACGCCCATAGCCGAGGCGTCGCCGCGCGAGGTGGTCCGCCACCAGCTCAGTGGTGACCGGGACGCCGGCGGGAAGACCCTCCAGTGTCGCGACCAGCGCGGGTCCGTGGGATTCCCCAGCGGTCAGCCAACGCAACCTGCTCAACGATGCTCCTCATGCTCGCGCCTGGGTACTGCGACGGCGCGACCGGGTGCGCGGCCCTGGCCCGCCATCCCTGATCCTCCCACGTCCGCGGGACGAACCCGTCCTCCGGTCCAGCTGTCGGACGCGGATCCGGCCGTTCCCGATCTTCTCGGCCGGAACACGTGCCGACCCGGACGGACTCCCGGCCGACCGGACGGGCTCCCTCGACGACAGGGCCTAACGGGCCGCCAGGGCCTGTTCCCCCGCCGCGCGCATCGCCGCGAGCGGCGCCCTGGGGACACCGGTCATCTGCTCGACCTGGAGAACGGCCTGGTGGACGAGGAGGTCGAGGCCGCCTACCACCTTGCCGCCGCGGTCGGACCAGGCCGCGGCGAGCGCGGTCGGCCACGGGTCGTACAGGACGTCGAAGAGGGTGCCGGCGGTGTCGGGGACGGCGCCCGCGAGGGCGTTCGTCGTGCCGGCGGGGGTGGTCGCGATCACCAGCGGGGAGGCGAAGGCCTCCGCCGCGTCGTCCCAGGCGGCGGTACGGACCTCCACACCGAGCCGCTCGCCCCAGCCGCGCATCTCCTCGGCCCGCGCCTCGCTGCGTACGTACGCGGTGACGGGTCCGTCGCAGATCCGGGCGAGTGCGGCGAGTGCGGAGGAGGCGGTGGCGCCGGCCCCGAGGACCGCCGCCGACTCCACCTTCTCGACGCCCCGCTCCCGCAGGGCGGCGAGCATGCCGGGGATGTCGGTGTTGTCACCGACCCGACGGCCGTCCTCGCGGAACACGACCGTGTTGACGGCCTCGACCGAGGCGGCCGTGTCGCTGATCCCGTCGAGCAGCGGGATGATCGCCCGCTTGAGCGGCATGGTCAGCGACAGCCCGGCCCAGCGGCCGTCCAGCTCGCCGACGAAGCCGGGCAGCCCGGCCTCGTCGACCTCGAAGCGCTCGTACGACCACTCGTCGAGGCCGAGCGCGGCGTACGCGGCCCGGTGCAGGACCGGGGAGAGCGAGTGCGCGATCGGCGACCCGAGGACGGCCGCGCGGCGGCGGGACAGGGTCATCGTCAGTTCCCCGCGTTGAACTTGTCGACGAGCTTCTGGTGCTCGGCGAGCGTCTTGGCGAATTCGGTCTTGCTCATGCCGTCGGTGGCGACGAAGTAGATCCAGCCGTCCTTCGTCGGGTCGAGCATGGCGGCGAGGGCGTCGTTGCCCGGGTTGCTGATCGGACCGGGCGGCAGTCCCTTGTGCTTGTACGTGTTGTACGGGTCGGTGTTGCTGTTCGCCTCCTTCTCGGAGATCTTGATCTCCGATTGACCCTTCAGGTAGTTGAGGGTCGAGTCGAACTGCAGCAACTGGAACGTCTCACGGTTGTCCGGCGCCAGGCGGTTGTAGATGACCTCGGCCATCTTCCGGAAGTCGTCGTGCGTCTTGCCCTCGGCCTGGACCAGGCTGGCCACCGTCAGGAGTTCCCACGGCCCCTTGACTCCGAGCCCCTTCGCCTTTCCTTCGAGGTCGAGCTTCGTGTACTCCTGGTTGGCGCGCGTGACCATCTTGCGGAGCGCGTCCTCCGGCTTGCCGCCCTTCGCGACCGGGTAACTCGCCGGGAAGAGGAATCCTTCCAGCGGGTCCTTGATGTCGGGGTGTTGTCCGGCCCAGGCAGGCAGGCCCAGGCTGTTCGCCTTCGCGAGCGCGACTTCCTTGGTCGTACCCGGCTTGAGGTCCAGACGCTCGTCGAGCTTCTCGTAGACCCAGGCGTTGCGCTTGCCCTCGGGGATGATCAGGTTGGCCTGGCTGGCCGGATTCAGCATCAACGTCACGGCGCTCTCCGCCGACATCTCCTTCTTCAGCGTGTACACGCCCGCCTGGATGGAGAGGCCGTCGGCGTTGCGTCCCTGCGCCGAGACGAAGGCGTCGACGCTCTTCACCACGCCGGCCTTCTTCAGGATGTTGCCGATCTCGTTGCCCAGCGCGCCCTTCGGAATCTCGACCTGGACATCGCCCGAGCCGGTCCCCGCGTAGTCCTCCGCCGCGCCGAACTGGCCCTGCCAGAACTGGTAGCCGAAGTAGCCGACGCCGCCGACGCCGCCCGCCAGGACGAGCGCCACGACCAGGCAGGCCACGCCGTTCTTGCCCTTGCGCTTGTTCGCCTTGCTCCGGCTTTCGCGGTCGCCGCCGCGGGAGCCGCGGCCCGGCTCCTCGTCGTACTCGTCGTCGTCCTGGTCTTCCTCACCGGTGAAGAAGGGGTGTCTCTCCTCCTCCGGCTCCGGCTCAGGGTGGGCCTCCTCCTCCGGCGCCCAGTCGATCACCGGCTCCGGCGGGTTCTGCCGGCGGCCGGGAGGCTGGGGCGGGGGGTACGCCTCGGGCGTGCCGTACAGGTCGGGGTTCTGGCCGCCGTACGGATCGGCCGGAGCGCCGCCGTACGGCATCGCCGCCTGGCCCGTCTCCCAGTTGCCGTCGTACTGCTGTCCGAGGTGCCCGGGCGTGTCGTAGCCGCCCTGGCCCTGGTACCCCGTCCCGTACTGCTGGTGCTGCTGTTGCTGCTGTTGCTGCTGGTACTGCTGCTGGTGCTGTTGCTGCTGCTGCTGCTCGTACGCCTGCTGGTACTGCTGCTGCGCCGCGTGCTGCTGCGCCTGCTGCTGGTACTGCGCCTGCGGATCGACGTACCCCTGCGGCTGCTGCTGGTACTGCTGCGCATGCTGCTGCTGGTGGTTCTGCTGGTACGGGTCGCCCTCGTACGCCTGCGGGACCTGGCCGGTCTGGCCCCCCTGCCCGTACGGGTCCTGGTAGCCGTGAGCGCCCTGGTCGTACTGGCTCGCCTGCTGCGGGTGCGGGTAGTGCTGCTGCTGGCCCTCCCACCCCTGGTCCCCGTACAGCGGGTCCCCGGGGTGCCACGGTTCGGAGCCGGGGCTCCGGCCATACTCAGTCATCGATCCCCAAAACAGCCGCGAGGCTTCCGGACGATCCGCCTCTACGTAGTGCGGCAGTTGTTCGAACACCGCCGCATCGCGCGGAACGTTACCGTATCGCGATCAGATGACCACTTCGACGCCCTCGCCAGGCGGATTACCTGATACCCGTTCGGACTCAAGAGCGTTCTGAAGGATGATCACAGCGGCGGCCTGATCGATGACGGACCGCCCCTTCTTGGCCTTCACCCCGGAGGCCCGCAGCCCCTGGGTCGCGGTGACCGTGGTCATCCGCTCGTCGACCAGCCGGACCGGCACCGGGGCGATGCCCTTGGCCATCTCCCCCGCGAAGGCACGGACCTTGGTCGCGGCCGGACCCTCCCGCCCGCTGAGCGAGCGGGGCAGACCCACGACGACCTCGATCGGCTCGTACTCCTCGACGATCTGGCGGAGCCGCCGGTGGGCGGCCGGGACGTCGCGTCCCGGCACGGTCTCCACCGGCGTGGCGAGGACCCCGTCGGGGTCGCACGAGGCGACCCCGATCCGGGCGTCCCCGACGTCCACCGCGATACGACGGCCGCGACGCATCGTCACGCCGTCTCCACCACGAGACGCTCGACGGCGGCGATGGCCTCGCCGACGGCCTGCGGGTTCGTACCGCCGCCCTGGGCGACGTCCGGCTTGCCGCCGCCACCGCCACCGAGGGTCTTGGCGGCCGTGCGGACCAGCTCGCCGGCCTTGAGACCGCGCTCACGGGCGGCCTCGTTGGTGGCGATGACCGTGAGCGGCTTGCCGTTGGCCGTGGTGAACAGGGCGACGACGGCCGGACGGTCGGACGGGAAGCGGCCGCGGATGTCGAGGACCAGCTTGCGCAGGTCGTCGGCGCCCGTGCCGTCCTGGACCTGGCCGGTGACCAGGGCGAGGCCGCGGATGTCCTGGGCGGAGTCGACGAGACCGGCGGCGGCCTGGAGGACCTTCTCCGCGCGGAACTTCTCGATCTCCTTCTCGGCGTCCTTCAGCTTGCCGAGCATGGCGGAGATCTTCTCCGGCAGCTCCTCCGGACGGCCCTTGACCAGCTCCTGGAGCTGGGCGACGACCGTGTGCTCGCGGGCGAGGAAGTTGTACGCGTCGACGCCCACGAGGGCCTCGATACGCCGCACGCCGGAGCCGATGGACGACTCGCCGAGCAGCTTCACCAGGCCCAGCTGGGCCGTGTTGCCGACGTGCGTACCGCCGCACAGCTCCTTGGAGAAGTCGCCGATGGTGACCACGCGGACCTGCTCGCCGTACTTCTCGCCGAACTCGGCGATGGCGCCCTGGCGCTTGGCCTCGTTGATCGGCATGACCTCGGCGTGGACCTCGAGCTCGCGCGAGAGGACCTCGTTGATCTTCTGCTCGACGTCGGTGAGGACCGCGCCGGGGACGGCGTTCGGCGAACCGAAGTCGAAGCGGAAGCGGCCGGGCTGGTTCTCGGAGCCGGCCTGGGCGGCCGTCGGGCCGAGCGCGTCGCGCAGCGCCTGGTGGGTCAGGTGGGTGGCCGAGTGGGCACGGGCGATGGCCCGGCGGCGGCGCACGTCGATGGTGGCGTAGGCGGTGGCGCCCACGGTCACCTCGCCGACCTGCACGGAACCCTTGTGCACGGAGACACCGGGAACGGGCTGCTGGACGTCACGGATCTCGATGACCGCGCCGCTGTGCAGCCTGATCCGGCCCTGGTCGGCGATCTGACCGCCGCCCTCGGCGTAGAACGGGGTGCGGTCGAGGACGACCTCGACCTCGTCGCCCTCGGAGGCGGCCGGCGAGGAGACACCGTTGACGAGGAGACCGACGACCGTGGTCTCGCCCTCCAGGTTGGTGTAGCCGGTGAACTCGGTGGCGCCGTTGCTGTCGGCGATCTCCCGGTACGCGGTCATGTCCGCGTGACCGGTCTTCTTCGCCTTCGCGTCGGCCTTGGCGCGGTCCCGCTGCTCCTTCATCAGGCGGCGGAAGCCGTCCTCGTCCACGGAGAGGCCCTGCTCGGAGGCCATCTCCAGGGTGAGGTCGATCGGGAAGCCCCAGGTGTCGTGGAGCAGGAACGCCTTGTCGCCGGAGAGGATCGTGCCGCCGGCGGCCTTGGTCTCGGTGACGGCGGTGTCGAGGATGTTGGTGCCGCCCTTGAGGGCCTTGAGGAACGCGGCCTCCTCGGCGAGGGCGACGGTCTCGATCCGCTTGCGGTCGGTGACCAGCTCCGGGTACTGCTCGCCCATCGTGTCGATCACGGTGTCGACGAGGTCCTGGACGACCGGGCCGGTGGCGCCGAGCAGGCGCATGTTGCGGACGGCACGGCGCATGATGCGGCGCAGCACGTAACCGCGGCCCTCGTTGCCGGGGGTGACGCCGTCGCCGATGAGCATGACGGACGTGCGCATGTGGTCGGCGACCACGCGCAGCGAGACGTCGCTGTCCTGGGCCTTGCCGTAGGCGACACCGGTGAGCTCGGTGGCCTTGTCGATGACGACCTGGAGGGTGTCCGTCTCGTACATGTTCTGGACGCCCTGGAGGATCATCGCCAGGCGCTCGAGACCGAGGCCCGTGTCGATGTTCTTCGAGGGCAGCTCGCCGAGGATCGGGAAGTCGTCCTTCCCGGTTCCCTCACCGCGCTCGTACTGCATGAAGACCAGGTTCCAGATCTCCACGTACCGCTCGTCGTTGACGGCGGGGCCGCCCTCGACGCCGAACTCGGGGCCGCGGTCGTAGTTGATCTCGGAGCAGGGGCCGCAGGGTCCGGGGACGCCCATCGACCAGTAGTTGTCCTTCTTGCCGAGGCGCTGGATGCGCTCGGCGGGGACGCCGACGACGTCGCGCCAGATCTGCTCGGCCTCGTCGTCCTCCTGGTAGACGGTGATCCAGAGCTTCTCCGGCTCGAGCCCGTAGCCGCCGTGCTCCACCGGGGAGGTCAGCAGCTCCCAGGCGAGCTTGATGGCGCCTTCCTTGAAGTAGTCGCCGAAGGAGAAGTTGCCGCACATCTGGAAGAACGTGCCGTGGCGGGTCGTCTTGCCGACCTCTTCGATGTCCGGCGTGCGCACGCACTTCTGCACGCTGGACGCGCGCGTGAAGGGCGGCTTGACCTCGCCCAGGAAGTAGGGCTTGAAGGGCACCATGCCGGCGGGGACGAGCAGCAGAGTCGGGTCGTCCGCGATGAGCGACGCCGAAGGGACGACGGTGTGCCCGCGCTCCTCGAAGAAGCTCAGCCAGCGGCGGCGGATTTCAGCCGACTCCATCAGTGGTCCTCATTCCGGTTGTACGAGATCGTGGGAATTGAATGCGTGGTCGGGTGCGGGGCGGGGCCGAGTGTGCCCCGGCGGCGCGGCTCCGGGAGCTCCCGGGCCTGGGCCGGGCCCGGCTCGACGGGTGCGTCGAGGCCGAGCGCCTCCTCCAGTTCGGCCTCCCGCTGGACCATGCCCGCCCTCACGTCGAGGGCGAAGTCCTTGAGGCGGTGGCCGGTCTCGATCGCCTTGTTCGTGGCCTGGGCCGCGAGGCTCTCGGGGGTCAGCTGCTTCAGCTTCCGGTTGACCTTGGTGGTGGCCCACACGCCGGCGGCTGCGCCGGCCGTGAACCAGAACGTGCGGCGGAACATCGCGGCTCAGCCCTTCTGCTTCCGGCGTCGCGAGGACGGCACGGTACGGCCGACGATCACAGTACGTCGCGAGGAGGTCCGCGGCACGTCCGCGCCGTCCCCGCCGCGGCCCAGCGCCTTGCGCACCCCGTAGCCGAAGGCCGCGACCTTGACGAGCGGGCCGCCGAAGGTGGAGGCGACGGTGGAGGAGAGCGCGGAGGCGTTGGAGGTGACCTCCTGGACGTCCGAGGCGATGGCGTCGACCCGGTCGAGCTGGGTCTGTGCCGAGCGGACGGTCGCGGAGGCGTCTGCCAGCAGGGGAACGGCCTGCTCGGTCACGTCCGCCACCATCTTGGTGGTCGCCCTGAGCGTCTGCGCCAGCCTCACCAGAACCACGGCGAGGAAGGAGACCAGGATCGCCCAGAAGACGGCCACCAGGATCCCGGCAACCTCTCCACCGGTCACTCTGCACCGCTCTCTGCTGTCGTTGGGCCCTTGCTGAAAGTCGTCCCCCGACCCTATCGCGCCCGGGCTGTCGCCCCGTACCGCATTACCGCCTGTGGGACGGGAGTTACGCGAACCGATTGTACGGAGCGCGTGCGGGTGAGTACGCTCCGTGTCCCATGCGACGGAGCAATCTCCCGGCGGAGCTCAACCGGTTCGTCGGACGGGCCACCGAGCAGGCCGCACTGACGGCGCTCCTCGAGGCGTCCCGCCTGGTCACGGTCGTGGGTGTGGGCGGGGTCGGCAAGACCCGGCTCGCCCTGAGAGCTGCCGCGGGGGCGCAGAAACGCTACGGCGACGGGGTACGGCTCGCCGAGCTCGCGCCGCTGCGCGACCCCGATCTCATCGAGTACGCCCTGGCCGAGGCACTCGACCTGACCGACCACACCCCGCGGCCCCCGCGCGAGGCGCTCGTCGAGCACCTCTCCGAGCGGCGGACGCTGCTGGTCCTGGACGGCTTCGAGCACCTCGTGGAGCACTGTGCGCCGCTGGTACGGGAACTCCTCGAACACGCTCCCGGGCTCACCGTCCTCGCCGTCGGCCGGCGGCCCCTGCGGGTGGCGGGCGAGGCCGTGTTCCCGCTGGCACCGCTGGGCGAGGAGGACGCGATGACGCTGCTCGCAGAGCGGGCGGCGGAGGCGGGCGCTCCGAGCCTGCCGGGGGCGGGGGCCGGTGCCCTGCACGAGGTTGCGACGCCGACGGGCGCGCCCGTCCACCCGGCCACGGCCGCGGCCCTGTCCGGAGCCCCGGCGGGCCGGGGAGGCAAGGGAGGCGCCGCGGGTCCGGCCAGGGGCCCGGCCCCGGTCCACGGCCGGTACGCCGTACGGGAGTTGTGCCGGCGACTCGACGGGATTCCGCTCGCCCTCGAACTGGCGGCCGGGCGGCTGCCGCTGCTCTCCGTCGAGCAGATGCTGTACCGCCTCGACGACCGCTTCCGCCTGCTCACGGACGGCGCGCGCGGGGCGCTCCCCCGGCATCAGACCCTGCGCACCGCCATCGGCTGGAGCCATGAGCTGTGCACCCCGGAGGAGCGGCTCCTCTGGGCACGGCTCTCCGTCTTTCCCGGCCCCTTCGACCTGGAGGCGGTGGAGTACGTGTGCGGGGGCCCGGAGCTGCCGCCGGAACGGGTCCTGGATCTGCTCGGCGGGCTGCTCGCGCAGTCGCTGCTCACCCGGGAGGACACGCCGGCCGGTCCCGCGTACCGGATGCTCGACACGGTCGCGGCGTACGGGGCGGAGTGGCTCGCGGCGCTCGACGACACGGAGCGGATGCGCCGGCGTCACCGCGACTGGTACATGGGCCTGGCCACCTGGTGCGAGCTGGAGTGGTTCAGCCCGCGCCAGCCCGAGGTGGCGGCCCTGACGGAGGCGGCGCTGCCGCATCTGCGGGCGGCCCTCGAGCTCTGCCTGGAGCTGCCGGAGGACGCGCACCTCGCCCAGCACCTGGCGGGCACGCTCTGGTTCGCCTGGGTGGGCTGCGGGCGCCTCTCGGAGGGCCGGCACTGGCTGGACCGGGCGCTGGCGCTCGAGTCCGGTCACGAGGAGGCGCGGCTCAAGGCGCTGTGGGTGCTGGGGTACGTGGCGGTGCTGCAGGGCGACGGTACGGCGGCGGTGGCGGCGCTGCACGAGTGCGGGGAGCGGGCAAGGTCCTCGCGGAACGCGCTGGCGGAGGCGTACGCGACGCACCGGATGGGCTGTCTCGCGCTGCTCACGGACGACATGCCGCGGGCCGAGGAACTGATCGGGCGGGCGCTCGACGCGTACCGGGAGCTCGGCGAGCTGAACAGCAATGTGCTGATGGCGCAGATCGAGCTGGCGATGGCGCGGGCCTTCCGGGGCGACCAGGAGGGGGCGGGCGCGCTCTCCCTTGAGGTCAGGGAGGTCTGCGAGGAGCGGGGCGAGCTGTGGGCCCGGGCGTACGCCCTCTATGTGCTGGGGTATCTGGCGTGGACCCGGGGCGCGTACGGGGAGGCTCGTGAGCTGCTCACCGAGTGCGTGTCGATCAACGACAGCTTCCGTGACCTGGTCGGTCTCGTCCTCGCCATCGAGCTGCTCGCGCTGGTGACGGTGAGCCAGGGCGACGCGGAGGAGGCCGCGGTCCTGCAGGGGGCGGCGGTCCCGGTGTGGGACACGGTGGGTGTCCGGCTCTTCGGCTCGGAGGCGTTCGACGTGCCGAGGTCCCTGTGCGAGCGGCAGGCCGAGGAGGCGCTCGGTGCGGAGGCGTACGGCGCGGCGTTCCGGGCGGGCCAGGGGCTCTCGGCGGCGGAGGCGGTGGAGCGCGCGCTGGTGGCCGGCCGCAATCCGGCCGTCGGCGTCCCGGCGGAGAAGTCCGCACCGCGTCCGTTCCGTACCGCCGGCGCGGCCGCGGTCCCGGGAACGCGGAAGCCCGCCGGCTCCCCCACCGGCAAGGGCGGGGAAGCGGCGGGCTGAACACCGCGAGGGTGGTACTACGTCCCCCGGCTCGCGCCGGGGGCCCGGATCAGCGGGCGTAGTACTCGACGACCAGCTGCTCGTCGCAGATGACCGGGATTTCCTTGCGGTTCGGGTCGCGGTCGAGGCGGAAGGCCAGGGCCTTCAGGTTGACCTGCAGGTAGCGCGGGGTCTCACCGTCGGCGGCGAAGCCACCCTCACGGGCGACCTCGAACAGCGGCTTGGTGCGGCTGCGCTCGCGGACCATCACGACGTCGTCGGGACGGACGCGGAACGACGGCTTGTCGACCTTGCCACCGTTGACCTGGATGTGGCCGTGGACGACCATCTGACGGGCCTGGTAGATGGTGCGGGCGATGCCCGAACGCAGGACCAGGGCGTCGAGGCGACGCTCGAGCTCGACGACCAGCGCCTCGCCCGTCTTGCCTTCGGCCTTCTTGGCGCGGTCGTAGGCGCGCGCCATCTGGCGCTCGCTGATGTCGTACTGGGCGCGCAGACGCTGCTTCTCGAGCAGACGGACCTTGTAGTCCGAGTTCTGCTTGCGGCCACGGCCGTGCTCGCCCGGCGGGTAGGGGCGGGCCTCGAAGTACTTGACAGCCTTCGGGGTCAGCGCGATGCCGAGGGCACGCGACTTCTTGACCTTGGGACGGGACTGGTTCGGCATGAACCAACCTCTCTACTGGTACGAAACGGCTTCACCAGGGTTAGGGGAGGTCGCATCCGCAGCCGGGAAACCCGCCGGGTCCGTACAGGACGGACCGTGCCGGGCAGCCGCTCCCAGGTCTGGGCACATACGTGCAGCACGCGAACGACCCACCGCCGCTCCCGGGAACCCGGGTGGTGGTGGGTGGCACGCGACACCTTCGAAGGTGCGCGACGCTCCTGGAAACCCCACCCGAGGGCCGGGTCTCCGGCTGACTGTCCCGTTCTGGTGGTGCCGACCGGAGCCGGACACGGGACGCAGCAATCCGGACCAGTGTACCGGCTCCGCGGGACTCCTTCGCACGCGCACCCGGCGGCCTCAGCCGCAGGTGGCGAGCAGCTCCTCGACGGCCTTCTTCTCCGGCGGGGACACCGTGAGTCCGTGCGTCGCCTTGATCCCGGTCCACCGCCGCCAGGCGGCGCCGAGCGCGACGACGTGGTCGGGCTGGATCCGGGAGGCCCTCCGCGAAGGACGCGCCTACTCGTCGTTCTTCAGGCGGGCTCTCACGCGCTCCACCACGTCCGCGTATCTCGCCTCCGCGCCGTAGCGCGTCGGTTCGTAGTACTGGCGGCCGTGGATCGTGTCCGGGGCGTACTGCTGGGCCGCGATGCCGCCCGGGACGTCATGGGGGTAGACGTAGCCCTGGGCGTGACCGAGCTTGGCCGCGCCCTTGTAGTGGCCGTCGCGCAGATGCGGCGGTACCGATCCCGCGAGGCCGTTGCGCACGTCCGCCAGGGCGGCGCCGATCGCGGTGGTCGCCGCGTTCGACTTCGGGGCCAGGGCCAGGGCGATCGTCGCGTGGCTCAGGGTGAGCGCCGCCTCGGGGAAGCCGATCATCGCGACGGCCTGCGCGGCGGCGACCGCGATCGGCAGCGCGTTCGGATCGGCGAGGCCGATGTCCTCGCTCGCGGAGATCATGAGGCGCCGGGCGATGAACCGCGGGTCCTCCCCCGCCTCGATCATCCGGGCCAGGTAGTGCAGGGCCGCGTCCACGTCCGAGCCGCGGATCGACTTGATCAGCGCGCTGGCCACGTCGTAGTGCTGGTCGCCGTCCCGGTCGTACTTCACGGCCGCGCGGTCGACGGTCTCCTCGACCGTCTCCAGGGTGATCTCCGGCTCGCCCTTGGCGATGGCCGCGCCGGCGGCCGCCTCCAGGGCGGTCAGGGCGCGCCGGGCGTCGCCGCCGGCGACCCGGAGGAGGTGGGCCTCGGCGTCCTCCGGGAGCGTCACGGCCCCGCCGAGACCGCGCTCGCCCGTGAGCGCCCGGGCCATCAGGCCGCGCAGGTCGTCGTCGGTCAGCGGCTCCAGGGTGAGGAGCAGGGAGCGGGAGAGGAGCGGGGAGATGATCGAGAAATACGGGTTCTCGGTGGTGGCCGCGATGAGCGTGACCCAGCGGTTCTCGACGGCGGGCAGCAGGGAGTCCTGCTGGGCCTTGGAGAAGCGGTGGATCTCGTCGAGGAAGAGGACGGTCTCCTTGCCGTAGCCGCCGACCGCGCGGCGGGCTCCGTCGATGACGGCGCGGACCTCCTTGACGCCCGCGGTGATCGCCGACAGCTCCACGAACCGCTTGTTCGTCGCCTTGGAGACCACGTACGCCAGGGTCGTCTTGCCGATCCCCGGCGGGCCCCAGAGGATCACGGAGGACGCGCCGGCGGGGCCGCCGTCGCCGTCGCCCACGAGCCGGCGCAGCGGCGATCCGGGCTTGAGCAGGTGCTTCTGCCCCACCACCTCGTCGAGGGTGCGCGGGCGCATCCGGACGGCCAGCGGGCTGCTGGCGGGGTCCTTCTCCTGGCGGTCTTCGGCTGCTGCGGTAAAGAGGTCGGGCTCCACAGTCATGAAGCCTAGGTCACGCCACCGACAGCGCTGTCTGCGTCGGCGGTCCGGCGGCGACGGTCAGCTGGTCCAGAAGTCCCACCAGCGGGTCAGGATCAGCATGCCGATGATCCCGATGTGCAGGACGGGGAGGACCCAGGTGAACTCGTCGAAGAAGGTCCTGAGGCCGCGGGGGGCGGGGATGGCACCGCTGCGGACGTTCTGCGAGGTCACGTACCAGAACATGACGATGGTGGCGACCCAGGCCAGGCAGCACCACAGGCACAGCGAGTTGATCTCGTACAGCGACTGGTACATCAGCCAGGTGCAGAAGCCGACGCCGAAGAGGGTGCCTGCGTTGAGGCCGAGCCAGTACCAGCGGCGGTAGCGGGCCCCGGCGAGCAGGGCGAGACCGATCGCGATCACCATGGCGTACGTGACGAGGCCGAGCATCGGGTTCGGGAAGCCGAAGACCGAGGCCTGCTCGCTCTTCATGATGTTGCCGCAGGAGACGATCGGGTTGAGGCTGCACCCGGGGACGAAGTTCGGGTCCTCGAGGAGCTTGAACTTGTCGATCGTGATGACCCAGGCGGCGAGCACCCCGGCCGCTCCGGTGATCACGAGCATCCAGGCGAAGGCCCTGCTCGCCCCGATCGTGCCGTCGTCGTGCCGGCCGGACGCGGCCTCGTCCACCGCTGCCTTCGTCATGTCGCCTGTTCCCTCGCTCGCGAGCCTTGTGGGCACGGTCATTCTGCCGTACGGGGGAGCGCGCCCACCGTTCGCCGGAGATAAGTGAAGCGGGCATAAGGACGACGGGAAGGGGCCCGGATCCACGCGCGTGCGTGGGTCCGGGCCCCTTCCCCGGAGAGTCCGTCGGGCTCTCCGGAAGCCACGTCAGGCCAGCTTGGCCCGTACCGCGTCGATCAGCGCGTCCACGGCGACCGCCTGCTGTTCGCCGGACTCCATGTCCTTGAGCTGGACGACGCCCTCGGCGAGGTCGCGCTCACCGGCGACGACGGCGAGCCGGGCGCCGGAGCGGTTGGCGTCCTTCATCGCGCCCTTGAGGCCCTTGCCGCCGAACGAGAAGTCCGCGGAGACGCCCTCCCGGCGCAGCTCGGTGACCTTGCCGAAGAGGATCCGGCGCGCCTCCTCGCCGATGGCCACGGCGAAGACGCTGGTGACGGCGGGGAGGTCGAGCTCGATGCCCTCCGCCTCCAGGGCGAGGACCGTACGGTCCACACCGAGCGCCCAGCCGACGGACGGCAGCGCGGGGCCGCCGATCATCTCGGAGAGGCCGTCGTAGCGGCCGCCGCCGCCGACCGCCGACTGCGAGCCGAGACCGCCGTGGACGAACTCGAACGTCGTGCGGGTGTAGTAGTCCAGGCCGCGCACCAGCTTGGCGTCGTCCTCGAACTCCACGCCCGCCGCGGTGACCAGGGCACGCACCTCCTCGTGGTACGCCTTGCACGCGTCGCACAGGTAGTCGCGCAGCAGCGGGGCGCCGTCGAGCTGCTTCTGCACGGACTCGCGCTTGTCGTCGAGGACGCGCAGCGGGTTGATCTCGGCGCGGCGCAGGGTCTCCTCGTCGAGGTCGAGCCCGCGCAGGAAGCCCTGGAGCGCCTCGCGGTAGACGGGACGGCACTCCTTGTCGCCCAGCGAATTGAGCAGGATGCGGAAGTTCCGCAGGCCGAGGGTGCGGTACGCCTGGTCGGCCAGGATGATCAGCTCGGCGTCGAGCGCCGGGTCCTCGGAGCCGATGGCCTCGGCACCGACCTGGGAGAAGTGGCGGTAACGGCCCGCCTGGGCCCGCTCGTAGCGGTAGTACGAGCCGGAGTACCAGAGCTTCACGGGCAGGTTGCCCTGCTTGTGCAGGTTGGCCTGGAGCGCCGCCCGCAGCACGGACGCGGTGCCCTCGGGACGGAGGGCGAGGTGGTCGTTGCCCTTCGTGGTGAGGGTGTACATCTCCTTGGTCACGATGTCGGTGGACTCACCGACACCGCGGGAGAAGAGCTCGACGTTCTCGAATCCGGGCGTCTCGATGTAGCCGTAGCCGGAGTTCCTCAGCGGCGTGGAGATCGCGTCCCGGACCGCCAGGAACGTGGCGGAGCGGGGCGGGATCAGGTCGTACGTGCCCTTGGGGGCCTGAAAGGTGCTCACGAAAGTCTCGTCACATTCCTCGTCGGGGAGCGTCCGTGCTGCTGCTCCCATGGCGGCCCGCAGCCACGTCCCGCAGATAGGGGTTCGTGGCGCGCTCCTGGCCGATGGTCGTCTGGGGACCGTGTCCCGACAGCACCACGGTCGAGTTGTCGAGCGGCAGGCACACACGGGCCAGCGAAGCGAGCATCTCGTCCATGTCACCGCCGGGAAGGTCGGTGCGTCCGATGGAGCCGGCGAAGAGCAGGTCCCCGGAGAAGAACACGGAGGGGATCTCCGTGGACTCCGGCATCCTGAAGGTCACCGACCCCTTGGTATGACCGGGCGCGTGGGCGACGGAGAAGTCCAGACCGGCGAGCTTCAGCTCGGCCCCGTCCGTCAGTTCTCGTACGTCGTCGGGCTCTCCGACGGTCAGCTCGCCCATGAGGGGCATCCCGATGGAGCGGCCGAGGGCCCTCTCCGGGTCGCTCATCATGTAGCGGTCGGACGGGTGGATCCACGCGGGGACGTCATGGGCGCCGCACACCGGGACGACGGAGGCGACGTGGTCGATGTGTCCATGGGTGAGGACGACGGCGACGGGCTTGAGCCGATGCTTCTTCAGCGTCTCCTCGACACCCTGGGCGGCCTGGTGGCCCGGGTCGATGATCACGCACTCCTCGCCTGCGGCGGGGGCGACCAGATAGCAATTGGTCCCCCAGGCCCCGGCGGGGAACCCGGCAATCAGCACGTTCGTCCTTAGATGTCGTCCGGCACGGGGGCGCGGAATGTTCGCGGAACCCGCAGAAAACGCGGAATACGGCAGATCAGAGCCTACCGGCGGTGCCGGTTCCACAGCCAACCCGTATACGGTACGGGCACACCCGGCCAGGACAGGAACAGACGAGCGACAGGAGCGGAACCGGTGGTCACCAGCGATCAGCGGCGGCGGCAGCTTGCCAGGGAGAAGTACGCGCGGCAGCAGCAGCGACGGGAGGAGAACCGGCGCAAGGCGAAGCGCCGCAACACCGTCGTGGCTGCCGCCCTCGCGGTGGTCCTCGCGGCGGGCGGCGCGGTCTACGCGTCCGTGGCGCTGACGGGCGACGACTCCAAGGACGACGCGGCAGGCTCCGACACCTCGGCGAGCAGCTCGCCCAGCAGCCCGGCGCCCTCGCAGAGCGAGTCGTCGAGCGCCGAGCCGAAGATGTCGGTGGACGCCAAGGCCACGTACGCCATGGCGCTCAAGACGAACGAGGGCGACATCACGATCACCATGGACGCGGCGAAGACCCCGCGCACGGTGAACTCCTTCTCGCACCTCGCCGGGAAGAACTACTTCGACGGGACGAAGTGCCACCGCCTCACCACCAGCGGCATCTTCGTGCTCCAGTGCGGTGACCCCAAGGGCGACGGCACCGGCGGCCCGGGCTACACCATCCCGGACGAGAACCTGGACGCGCTGGGCAAGGCGGGTGCGGACGGCTCGGTCACCTACCCCGCGGGCACCGTGGCGATGGCGAACACCGGGCAGCCGGGCAGCGGCGGCTCGCAGTTCTTCCTCGTCTACAAGGACACCAAGCTGCCGCCGAGCTACACGCCGTTCGGAAAGATCGACACGGCCGGCCTCCAGGTGGTCGAGGACGTCGCCGAGGCCGGTGTCGCGGGCGGCGCCGGCGACGGCGCCCCGAAGAAGGCCGTCACCATCGAGAAGGCGACCGTCGCGAAGAAGTGAGCCGGGGTCCGCACGCACGCGTGGCCGCGAATCTCGGTCGCGCTGAGTGCGGACAGCCGGGCCGCCGTTCGCCTAGATTGGCGTTGTGCAGCGTTGGGCCGTCGGCCGCGCTGCGGAAGGCGGGCGAGGCCCGCCGGGAAACTGTGGACGATGCCCGGGGGGTACCACCCCGCGACGGCATCATGGTGAGGAGGCGCTGTGAGCAGCGACCCGTGGGGCCGCGTCGACGAGACGGGCACCGTGTACGTGCGGACGGCCGAAGGCGAGAAGGTCGTCGGATCGTGGCAGGCCGGCACCCCTGAGGAGGCTCTGGCCTACTTCGAGCGCAAGTACGAGGGCTTGGTTGTCGAGATCGGCCTCCTCGAGAAGCGGGTGAAGACCACCGACCTCTCGGCGAAGGACGCCACCGCGGCGATCGAGCACATCCGCCAGCAGATCGACGAGCACCACGCCGTCGGCGACCTGGCCGCGCTCGGGACCCGCCTCGACAAGCTCGTCGAGACGGTCGACTCGCGCCGTGAGGAGCGCAAGGCCCAGAAGGCCAAGCAGACCGACGAGGCGCGCTCCGCCAAGGAGAAGCTCGTCACCGAGGCCGAGGAGCTGGCCCAGAGCGAGCAGTGGCGCTCCGCGGGCGAGCGGCTGCGCGCGCTGGTGGACACCTGGAAGGGCCTGCCCCGGCTCGACCGCAAGTCCGACGACGAGCTGTGGCACCGCTTCTCGCACGCCCGCTCGGCGTTCTCGAAGCGCCGCAAGGCGCACTTCGCCTCGCTCGACGCCCAGCGCGAGGACGCCCGCAAGGCCAAGGAGCGCCTGGTCGCCGAGGCGGAGTCGCTGTCGAACTCCACCGACTGGGGCACCACGGCGGCCCGCTACCGCGACCTGATGACGGAGTGGAAGGCGGCCGGCCGCGCCCAGCGCGAGCACGAGGACGACCTCTGGAACCGCTTCCGCGGCGCCCAGGACGTCTTCTTCGCGGCGCGCGGCGAGGTCTTCGCCGAGCGGGACGCGGAGCAGACCGAGAACCTCAAGCTCAAGGAGGAGCTCGCGACCGAGGCCGAGAAGCTGCTGCCGGTGTCGGACCTGAAGGCGGCGCGCGCCGCCTTCCGTTCCCTCAACGAGCGGTGGGAGGCCGTCGGCCACGTCCCGCGTGACGCCCGACCCAAGGTCGAGGGCCGGATGCACACGGTCGAGCGGGCCATCCAGGAGGCCGAGGAGACCGAGTGGCGCCGGACGAACCCGGAGGCACGCGCGCGTGCCGCGGGTCTGACCGGTCAGCTGCAGGACGCGGTCGAGAAGCTGCGCAAGCAGATCGACGCGGCCCGCGCCGCCGGCAACGACGCCAAGGCCGACAAGCTCTCCCGTGAGCTGGAGGGCCGCCAGGCCCTGCTCGACCAGGCCATGAAGGGCCTGGAGGAGTTCGGCGGCTGACCTGGCCGTGACCGTACGAGGAAGGCCCCCCGGCAGTGCGCCGGGGGGCCTTCCTCGTCGGTGCCGTTACGGCCTGCGGGCGGAGGTCACGCGGTACACGTCGTAGACGCCCTCCACGCCGCGTACGGCCTTCAGGACGTGGCCCAGGTGCTTCGGGTCGCCCATCTCGAAGGTGAAGCGCGAGGTGGCCACCCGGTCCCGGGAGGTCTGGACGGCCGCCGAGAGGATGTTGACGTGCTGGTCCGAGAGGACCCGGGTGACGTCGGAGAGCAGCCGCGAGCGGTCGAGGGCCTCGACCTGGATGGCGACGAGGAAGACCGAGGACTGGGTGGGCGCCCACTCGACCTCGAGGATCCGCTCCGGCTCCCGGGAGAGCGACTCGACGTTGACGCAGTCGCTGCGGTGAACCGATACGCCACTGCCGCGGGTGACGAAGCCGATGATCGGGTCGCCGGGCACGGGGGTGCAGCAGCGGGCCAGCTTCACCCAGACGTCCTCGACGCCCTTGACCACGACACCGGGGTCGGCGCTGGAGCGGCGCTTGGTGCGGCCGCGGGTGGGCGGAGCCGTCTCGTCGATGTCCTCGGTGGCCGCCTCCTCGCCGCCGAGCGCCTGGACGAGCTTCTGCACGATGGACTGGGCGGTGACATGGCCCTCGCCGATCGCCGCGTACAGCGAGGAGATGTCGCTGTAGCGCATCTCGTGGGCGAGGGTGACGAGGGAGTCGCCGGTGAGGATCCGCTGGATCGGCAGGTTCTGCTTGCGCATGGCCCGCGCGATGGCGTCCTTGCCCTGCTCGATGGCCTCGTCGCGGCGCTCCTTGGAGAACCAGGCCCGGATCTTGTTGCGGGCGCGCGGGGACTTGACGAAGCCCAGCCAGTCGCGGGAGGGCCCGGCGCCGGCGGCCTTGGAGGTGAAGACCTCGACCAGGTCGCCGTTGTCGAGGGTCGATTCGAGCGGCACGAGCCGGCCGTTGACCCGCGCCCCTATGGTGCGGTGGCCGACCTCGGTGTGGACGGCGTACGAGAAGTCGACAGGGGTCGCGCCGGCGGGCAGCGCGATGACGTCGCCCTTCGGTGTGAAGACGAAGACCTCGTTGCGCGAGAGGTCGAAGCGCAGGGACTCCAGGAACTCGCTGGGGTCCTCGGTCTCCTTCTGCCAGTCGAGGAGCTGACGCAGCCACGCCATGTCGTTGAGGTGGTCGTCCTTGCCGGTCCTCTTCGGCACGTCGGCGCGCACCTTGGAGGCACCGGCGACGGCCTCCTGCTTGTACTTCCAGTGGGCGGCGATGCCGTACTCGGCGCGCCGGTGCATGTCGAAGGTGCGGATCTGCAGCTCGACGGGCTTGCCGTTGGGACCGATGACCGTCGTGTGCAGCGACTGGTACATGTTGAACTTCGGCATCGCGATGTAGTCCTTGAACCGGCCGGGGACCGGGTTCCATCGCGCGTGGACGGTGCCGAGGGCGGCATAGCAGTCCCGCACCGTGTCGACGAGCACACGGATGCCCACCAGGTCGTAGATCTCCGCGAAGTCACGGCCGCGGACGATCATCTTCTGGTAGACGCTGTAGTAGTGCTTGGGGCGCCCGGTGACGGTCGCCTTGATGCGGGCGGCACGCAGGTCGGTCTGGACCTCGTCGGTCACTATGGCGAGGTACTCGTCCCGCTTGGGGGCGCGCTCGGCGACGAGCCGGACGATCTCGTCGTACATCTTGGGGTAGAGGATCGCGAAGGCGAGGTCCTCCAGCTCCCACTTGATGGTGTTCATGCCCAGGCGGTGGGCCAGGGGCGCGTAGATCTCGAGGGTCTCGCGGGCCTTCTTCTCCTGCTTCTCCCGCTTGAGGTAGCGCATGGTGCGCATGTTGTGCAGGCGGTCGGCGAGCTTGATGACCAGGACGCGCGGGTCCTTGGCCATGGCGACGACCATCTTGCGGACGGTCTCGGCCTGCGCGGCCTCGCCGAACCTGACCTTGTCGAGCTTGGTGACACCGTCGACGAGGAGCGTGACCTGGTCGCCGAAGTCGCGGCGCAGGTCCTCCAGGCCGTACTCGGTGTCCTCGACGGTGTCGTGCAGGAGGCCGGCCATCAGCGTCGCCGGGTCCATGCCGAGCTCGGCGAGGATCGTCGTGACCGCGAGCGGGTGCGTGATGTAAGGGTCGCCGCTCTTGCGCTTCTGCCCGCGGTGCCAGCGCTCGGCGACCTGGTAGGCCCGCTCGACCTGGCGGAGCGTCGCCGTCTCGATCTTCGGGTCGTTGGAGCGGACGATCCGCAGCAGCGGTTCGAGGACCGGGTTGTACGGGGAGGAGCGCTGGACGCCGAGCCGGGCCAGGCGGGCGCGGACGCGGTTGGACGAGCCGCCCGAGCGTCCGGGCGCCGCCGGAGCGGGCCTCGTCGGGGGCTGGGCCTCGGGCGCCGGCGGCTTGGGGGCCGGCGACGCGGACGCGGCAGACGCGGGCCCGGTCTCCGCGGGCTTGTTCTGGGGCGTGCCGGTCCCCGGCGCGGCCTTGTCGGCCTTCGGGTCGGGCTGCGCGGCGGAGAGTGACTGGGCCTCGTCTGGCAAGAGCGCTCCTCTGGGGTCCCCCCGGACGGAGTCTGGGGGAGGTACCGGGTCCCCCGGTCAGGCCCGGAAAGGCCATGGTATCGAGCCCGGACAGGCGCTGCTCACGCGGCCGGGGCGGGGAACGGGCCCGACAGCGGGCGTGGCACGCCCCTCGGGTCCCGGACCGGGACACTCCGGGAAAACCGACGGGGCGCTCCGGGGATTCCCCGGAGCGCCCCGTGCGGGGTGAAGCCCGATGTCAGACGGTGATCAGCGCCGTGAGCGGAGCGCCGTTCAGAGCCGGCTCCAGGCGGGCGCGGCCCGGGAGGAAGCCGAGTTCCATCAGGACCGCGACGCCCGCCACCTCGGCGCCCGCGCGGCGGATGAGCTCGATCGAGGCCTCGGCCGTGCCGCCGGTGGCGAGGACGTCGTCGATGACCATGACGCGGTCGCCCGCGGCCAGGTCCTCGGCGTGCACCTCGATCTCGGCGGTGCCGTACTCCAGCTCGTACGCCTGGCTGAGCGTCGCCCCGGGGAGCTTGCCGGCCTTGCGGACGGGGATGAATCCCAGTCCCGCGCGGACGGCCACCGGGGCGGCCAGGATGAAGCCGCGCGCCTCGAGTCCGACGATCTTCGTCGCGCCGTGCGCGGAGCACAGCCCGGCGAGGGCGTCGGTGAGCGCCGTGAACGCCGACGGGTCCGCGAGCAGCGGCGTGATGTCCTTGAACAGCACGCCCGGCTTCGGGTAGTCCGGTACGTCGCGGATGCGGCTGAGCAGGAGGTCGGTGACGTCCTGGGCCTCGGCGGTCATCCTCGGTGCTCCGAGCGGCCGCGGCGACTCGCCCGCGGGCCGACGACGGCGATCTCGCCTTCGTCGCCCGACCCGTCGTACGACTCGCCCTTGGCGGCCTCACCGGCCCGCTTCGCCATGATGCGCTTCTTGAGTGCCCTGATCGCCGGCTCGCGCTCCTTGAGGTCGGCGACGAGCGGGGTGGCGATGAAGATCGAGGAGTACGCACCGGCTGCGAGTCCGACGAACAGCGACAGCGAGATGTCGTTGAGCATGCCGGCGCCGAGGACGCCACCACCGATGAAGAGCAGGCCGGCGACCGGCAGCAGCGCGACGACGGTGGTGTTGATCGAACGGACCAGGGTGCCGTTGATCGAGCGGTTGGCCATCTCGCTGTACGTGAAGCGGGTCTGCTTCGTGATGTCCTTCGTCTGTTCCTTGAGGGAGTCGAAGACGACGACTGTGTCGTACAGCGAGTATCCGAGGATGGTCAGCAGACCGATCACCGTACCGACCGTGACCTCGAAGCCGACCAGCGAGTAGATGCCGACCGTGATCGTGAGGTCGTGGATCAGCGCGATGAGCGCGGCGACCGCCATTCTCCACTCGAAGGCGATGGCCAGGTAGATCACCACGAGGATCATGAAGACCCCCAGGCCCGTCCAGGCCTTGGTGGCGATCTGCTCACCCCAGCTGGGGCCGACGAGCTCCGCCGCGATCTTGTCCTCGGGGACGTTCAGGTCCTTGGCGAGCTCCGTGCGGACCTTGTCGGACTGCGCGGTGTCGAGGCCGCCCACCTGGATGCGGAGGGAGCCGTTGCCGAGCTGCTGGACGATCGCGTCGTGACCGGAGGCCTCTTCCGCGTACTCCTGCGCCTGGCTGACGGAGACTTCCGACTTCGGGGTGGTGAAGACGGCACCGCCCTGGAACTCGATGCCCATGTTGAGGCCGCGGACGGCCAGGGCGACGATGGCGGTGATGGTGATCAGGATGGACAGGCCATACCAGATCTTGCGGTTGCCGATGAAGTCGTAGCCGACCTCACCACGGTGGAGCCGGGCGCCGAGATCGCCGAGCTTCGACATCTCACGCCTCCTTCGGGTCGACAGGGCCAGCGACAGAGGCATTGGCACGACGGGTGCGGCGCAGCGGCGGCTTGGCGCCGAGTCGCTTCGGGTCGAGGCCGGACCAGGCGTGACCGTCGCCGAAGAACTTGGTCCGCGCGAGGAGCGTCATGACCGGCTTGGTGAAGAGGAACACCACGACGACGTCGAGCAGGGTGGTCAGGCCGAGCGTGAACGCGAAGCCCTGGACCTTGCCGACGGTGACGATGAAGAGCACGGCCGCGGCCAGGAACGACACGAAGTCGGAGACCAGGATGGTGCGGCGGGCACGCGGCCAGGCGCGCTCGACGGCCGGGCGGAGCGTGCGGCCCTCGCGGAGCTCGTCACGGATGCGCTCGAAGTACACGATGAACGAGTCCGCGGTGATACCGATGGCGACGATGGCGCCGCAGACGGCCGGCAGGTTCAGCGCGAAGCCGATGGCCGGGCCGAGCAGGGCCATGATCACGTAGGTGAGCAGCGCGGAGACGCCGAGGCTGAGGATGGCGATCAGCGACAGGCCGCGGTAGTAGGCCACCAGGTAGATGATGACCAGGGCGAGGCCGATGGCGCCGGCGATCAGACCGGCCTCCAGCTGCTCGCCGCCGAGCGCGGCGGTGACCGTGTCGACGCTCTGCGTCTCGAAGGTGAGCGGCAGGGCACCGTACGACAGGATGTTGCCGAGGTCCTGGGCCGACTGCTGGTTGAAGTTGCCGGAGATCTCGGCGCTCGCGCTCAGCGTCTGGCGCACCGACGGGGCCGAGACGACCTCGCCGTCCAGGACGATCGCGAACCGGTTCTGCGGGTCGGCCTGCGCCGACAGCTTGCCGGTGATCGACTGGAACTTCTTGGAGCCCGCGCTCGTGAAGTCCATCGTGACGATCCACATGCCGCGCTGCTGGTCGAAGGCGCCCTGGGCGTCGTCGACGTCCTTGCCGTCCACCTCGGCCGGGCCGAGGAGGTACTTCGACCACACGCCCGGCGCGTCCTCGCCACAGGCCACGGTGGGCTGGGCGGGCAGGACACCCTGGCCGGCGGCGCTGCGCTGCTTGGGGTCGAGGCAGTTCAGGGAGGTGAACTTCTGCTGGAGCGCCGCGGTGGCGGCGTCCGGCGTCGGGGTCGCCGACGGGGTGCCGGTGGCCTTCGGCGTCGCGGACGACGAGGCGCTGCCGGTGGGCGTCGGGGACGGGGCCTTGAGGGCCTCGGTGAGCGCGCGGCCCTGGGCCGAGCCGGTGGCCGTCGGGGTGCCCGACTTCTCGCCCACGGACGAGCCGGAGGTGGACGCGGACGGCTTCGGCGTGGCCGAGGGGGAACCGGAGGAGCTGGCGCTGGGCGCCGGCGCGGGTCCGCCTTCCGTCACCGCGAGAACGGGCCGGAAGTAGAGCTGGGCGGTGGTACCGACCTGCTCCCGGGCCTGCTTCTCGTTCGTGCCGCGAGGGATGTTGACGATGATGTTCTCGCGGCCCTGCGTCTGGACCTCGGCCTCGGAGACACCGAGACCGTTGACACGGCGCTCGATGATGCCGACGGCGGTGTTCATGTTGGTCTCGTTGACCGCCGACTCCTGGCCAGGATCAGCCTTGGCCTTGAGCGTGATCGACGTACCGCCGGCGAGGTCGATGCCCAGGCGCGGGGTGGTGTGCCCCGACCAGAACATGCCGCCGGTGAGCGCGACCATGGCGATCAGGATGAGTGCCAGGGCGCGGCCCGGCCGGCTCTGTCCCCCCGCCGGCCTTCGGCCCTTCTTCGGTGCTGCCACCTGTCGTATCTCCCTGTCCAACCGTCCCGCGCCGGGTGTGCGCGGGACGGCCACGAAGTGTGTGTGGGGACCTTCCCCCGCAGACGTGGAACCGTTCCGAGAACCGCGCACGCCGGTGGGCGTGCGCGGTGTCCTCGGCCGCGACTACTTCGCGTCGGTCTCGCCGTCGGCCTTGCCGTCCTTCTGGCCCTCCGCAGCGTCGGTCACGTCCGACTTCTTCGTCAGATCGGCCTTCGGCGCGTCCTCGACGGTCTCCGTGGCCTCGGCGGCCTCGGTCAGCGACGAGGCGTCGTCCGGGACGACGGTGTCGGAGTCCGAGTCCTCGTCGTCACCGTGGACGATGCGGTTGTACTCGGAGTCCTCGAGGACGGCGCCGATCGCGTTCTTGGCGTAGACGGCGTGCACGCCGGGAGCGACCTCGAGGAGGACGGTCTCGTCGCCGATCTCCTTGACGGTGGCGTACATCCCCCCGATCGTCCGTACGCCGGTGCCGGGCTGCATCTCGTTGCGCATCTGCGCCGCCGCCTGCTGCTTCTTCTTGGCAGAGCGGGTCATCAGGAACATGGCCCCGATGAGGACGATGAAGGGGAGGAGGGTCACGATGCTCACGGGACGGGTTTCCTTCGCACGGTCGCGGAGAACCCGCGGCCTGATCTTCGGGGGTGGGCGCGCCGACCAGAAAGGGCGGCATCGGCGGAGTCTAGGCGAGTCCGCATCGACTGAACAACGTCCAGCATCGCACCCCGGTTCCTGTCCGGGCGAGTGTCAGCACCGTCACGCCCCGAAGAGCCCCTGTTGTCCGCTTCCGGCCGTCCCCGGGCCCGCTGCCTGCGGCGGAACCAGTCCGAGATGCCCCCATGCCGCGGGGGTGGCGACCCGACCACGGGGCGTACGGGCCAGCAGACCCTCCCGTACGAGGAAGGGTTCGGCGACCTCCTCGACGGTCTCGCGCTCCTCCCCCACCGCGACGGCGAGCGTGGAGAGACCCACGGGGCCGCCGCCGAAGAGCTTGATCAGGGCCTCCAGGACGGCCCGGTCGAGCCGGTCGAGGCCGCGGCCGTCGACCTCGTACACGCTGAGGGCCGCCTCGGCGATCTCCCGGGTGATGACGCCGTCGGCCCTGACCTGCGCGTAGTCGCGGACGCGGCGGAGCAGCCGGTTGGCGATCCGGGGGGTGCCGCGGGACCGGCCGGCGATCTCGGCGGCGCCCGCCGGGTCGATCTCGACGTCGAGGAGTCCGGCGGACCGGTGGATCACGCGCTGGAGCTCGGCCGGGTCGTAGAACTCCATGTGGCCGGTGAAGCCGAAGCGGTCGCGCAGCGGCGGCGGCAGGAGGCCGGCCCGGGTGGTGGCGCCGACCAGGGTGAACGGCGGGAGTTCGAGCGGGATGGCGGTGGCGCCGGGGCCCTTGCCGACGATGACGTCGACCCGGAAGTCCTCCATCGCCATGTAGAGCATCTCCTCGGCGGGCCGGGACATCCGGTGGATCTCGTCGAGGAAGAGGATCTCTCTCTCCTGGAGGGAGGAGAGGATCGCGGCGAGGTCGCCGGCGTGCTGGATGGCGGGGCCCGAGGTGATGCGGATCGGCGCGTTCATCTCGGCGGCGATGATCATCGAGAGGGTGGTCTTGCCGAGGCCGGGGGCACCGGAGAGCAGCACGTGGTCGGCGGTGGCTCCGCGCTGGCGGGCGGCCTTGAGGACCAGGTCGAGCTGCTGACGGACCTTCTCCTGGCCGACGAACTCACTGAGGTCCTTGGGCCGCAGAGCCGCCTCGACGGCCTGGTCGTCGCCCTCGGCCGATGCCCCGACGATGCGCGCCTCGTCGTCGCCGGTGGTCTCGTCGTCCCAGTTCACGGTTCTTCTGCCTTCTCGGTGGTGGTGCGCGGTGGTCGGTGCGGCGGGGTGGGGAAGCCCCGCGCGGCGGGGCCCGTCAGCGGGCGCGGTTCAGGGACTGCAGGGCCGCCCGAAGCAGCTGCGGCACCGGCGCGGAGCCACCCGCGGCGATCGCCTCCTCCGCCTGCGGCGTCACCGCCACCACCGCCTCCTCCGCCTCGCGCGACGCGTAGCCGAGGCCGATCAGCGCGGCGGACAGCTGCTCCGTCCACGGCGCGGGACCGGAGGCCGCCGCCCGCTGCGCGCCGACCATGCCGCTGCTGCCGAGCGGCGCGCCGAGCTTGTCCTTCAGTTCGAGGAGGAGTTTCTGCGCGCCCTTCTTGCCGATGCCGGGCACGGCCATGAGGGCCTTCTCGTCACCGGTGGAGACGGCGACCCGCAGGGCGTCGGGGCTGTGCACCCCGAGCATGGCCTGGGCGAGGCGGGGTCCGACGCCGCTCGCGGTCTGGAGGAGCTCGAAGACCTGCCGCTCGTCGTCGTCCGCGAAGCCGTACAGGGTGAGGGAGTCCTCCCGTACGACGAGGGAGGTGGCGAGCCGGGCGTCCTCACCGATCCGCAGTCCCGCGAGCGTTCCCGGGGTGCACTGGACGGCCATGCCCACACCACCGACCTCGATGACGGCCGTGGTGGGGGCGAGCGCGGCGACCGGGCCGCTGACGAAGGCGATCATCGGGTTCGGCCTTTCACTGCGGACGCCTGCCGGGCGACCGCCTGCTGGAGACGGTTCTCGGCGACGGCCTGCTGGAGACGGTTCTGGGCGGGGGCGCGCCAGATGTGGCAGATGGCGAGGGCGAGGGCGTCGGCGGCGTCGGCCGGCTTGGGCGGGGCGGAGAGCCGGAGCAGCCGGGTCACCATGGCCCCGACCTGCGCCTTGTCCGCGCGTCCGCTGCCGGTGACGGCGGCCTTGACCTCGCTGGGGGTGTGCAGGGCGACGGGGATGCCGCGGCGCGAGGCGCAGAGCATGGCGACGGCGCTGGCCTGGGCGGTGCCCATCACCGTACGCACATTGTGCTGGCTGAACACCCGCTCCACGGCGACGAGTTCGGGCGAGAAGCGGTCGATCCACTCCTCGATGCCGCGCTCGATGCCGACGAGGCGCATCCCGATGTCGTCGTCCGGGGCCGTCCGCACCACGCCCACGCCGAGCATGGTGAGGGGCCGTCCGGCGACGCCCTCGACGACGCCGACGCCGCACCGGGTCAGGCCCGGGTCCACCCCGAGAACACGCACGCCGCACCCCCTCCTCGCTCACCTGTTTGTGCAGGCTATCCGCTGCCACCGACAACGCCGCACGAACGACAGCGGGGGGGGGGGGGGGGGGGCCCCGCTTACCCGCTCGGGAAAGCGGTTAGCCCAGAGAGGAGTGCAGAATCGAACCTCTCCCCGACCCACTTTCTGGGGTCCGAAGCGGT
>NZ_JBVHZJ010000024.1:31325-106819 GCF_055574655.1 Streptomyces sp. NPDC029956
GAGCCCACAAAAACCCCTCCCCCCCCCCCCCTCCCCTTCCTTTTTGGTTGGTCACGCCCGTCCCCACCAAAAAAAAACCCGGGGGGGCCCGGGGGGGCGGGGGGGGGCCCCCCCCCCCCCCCCCCGCTGCGGAACCGTGTCGATCGACGGCCGGGATCAGGCGTCGACCTTCTCCATGACCTCGTCGCTGACGTCGAAGTTGGCGAAGACGTTCTGCACGTCGTCGCTGTCCTCCAGCGCGTCGATCAGCTTGAAGATCTTGCGCGCGCCCTCTTCGTCGAGCTCGACCTGCATGGTCGGGACGAAGCTGGACTCGGCGGAGTCGTAGTCGATACCGGCCTCCTGGAGGGCGGTGCGGACCGCGACCAGGTCGGTGGCCTCGCTGATGATCTCGAAGGACTCACCGAGGTCGTTGACCTCCTCGGCGCCGGCGTCGAGCACCGACTCCAGGACGTCGTCCTCGGACAGCTCGCCCTTGGGGAGCACGATGACGCCCTTGCGGTTGAACAGGTACGAGACCGAGCCCGGGTCGGCCATGGAGCCGCCGTTGCGGGTCATGGCCACGCGCACGTCGGAGGCGGCGCGGTTGCGGTTGTCGGTGAGGCACTCGATGAGCACCGCGACACCGTTCGGGCCGTAGCCCTCGTACATGATCGTCTCGTAGTCGGCGCCGCCGGCCTCGAGACCCGCACCGCGCTTGAGCGCGGAGTCGATGTTCTTGTTCGGGACCGACTGCTTCTTCGCCTTCTGGACGGCGTCGAACAGCGTCGGGTTACCGTCCAGGTCGGCGCCGCCCGTGCGGGCCGCGACCTCGATGTTCTTGATCAGCTTCGCGAAGAGCTTGCCGCGCTTGGCGTCGATCACGGCCTTCTTGTGCTTCGTCGTAGCCCATTTAGAGTGGCCGGACATCTGCCTGTCTCCTTCGCGTAACCCATTTCTGAACGAACCCCAGAGATCCTACCGGGATCGGATCAGCGTGCCGCGCGCACCATGTCGACGAACAGGGCGTGAATGCGGTGATCCCCGGTGAGCTCCGGGTGGAACGAGGTCGCCAGCACCCGGCCCTGCCGTACGGCGACGATGTGGCCCTCGTGCTCGGCGAGGATCTCGACCTCGGCGCCGACGGACTCCACCCAGGGGGCGCGGATGAAGACGCCCTCGACGGGGCCGTCCTCGACGCCCGCGACGGTGACGCCGGCCTCGAAGGACTCGTTCTGCCGCCCGAAGGCGTTACGGCGGACGATCATGTCGATGCCGCCGAAGGTCTCCTGGCCCGAACGCGGGTCGAGGATCTTCTCGGCGAGCATGATCAGCCCGGCGCAGGTGCCGTAGACCGGCAGGCCGGCGGCGATGCGCTTGCGCAGCGGCTCCGCCATGCCGAACAGCTCGGCCAGCTTGGAGATGGTGGTGGACTCCCCGCCGGGGATGACCAGACCGTCGATCTCGGCCAGCTCTTCGGGGCGCCGGACCGGCCTGGCCACGGCGTCAGCCGCGGCCAGGGCGATCAGGTGCTCCCGTACGTCGCCCTGGAGTGCCAGGACCCCGATCACGGGTGTGCTCATGAGTGACTACCAGCCGCGGTTGGCGTAGCGCTCGGACTCGGGGAGGGTGTCGCAGTTGATGCCGACCATGGCCTCGCCCAGGTTGCGGGAGGCGTCCGCGATGATCTTCGGGTCGTCGTAGAAGGTGGTGGCCTTCACGATGGCGGCGGCGCGCTTGGCCGGGTCGCCCGACTTGAAGATGCCGGAGCCGACGAAGACGCCCTCGGCGCCGAGCTGGCGCATGAGCGCGGCGTCGGCGGGGGTGGCGACGCCACCGGCGGAGAACAGCACGACCGGGAGCTTGCCGAGCTCGGCAACCTCCTTGACGAGCTCGTACGGGGCGCGGAGGTCCTTCGCCGCGGCGAACAGCTCGTTGTTGTCGAAGCCGCGCAGCCGGGCGATCTCGTTCTTGATCTGGCGCAGGTGGCGGACGGCCTCGACGACGTTGCCGGTGCCGGCCTCGCCCTTGGAGCGGATCATGGCCGCGCCCTCGGCGATGCGGCGCAGGGCCTCGCCCAGGTTGGTGGCGCCACAGACGAAGGGGGTCGTGAAGGCCCACTTGTCGGAGTGGTTGACCTCGTCGGCCGGGGTCAGGACCTCGGACTCGTCGATGTAGTCGACACCGAGGGACTGCAGGACCTGGGCCTCGACGAAGTGGCCGATGCGGGACTTGGCCATGACCGGGATGGAGACCGCGCCGATGATCTCTTCGATCATGTTCGGGTCGGACATACGGGCCACGCCGCCGTCCTTGCGGATGTCCGCGGGGACCCGCTCCAGGGCCATGACGGCCACGGCGCCGGCGTCTTCGGCGATCTTCGCCTGCTCGGCGTTGACCACGTCCATGATCACGCCGCCCTTGAGCTGCTCGGCCATGCCGCGCTTCACACGGGCGGTGCCGGTCTCGGGGGACTGGGGGGAAACGGAAGGCGTGGTGGACACGGGTACCTCACTCGTGACAACAGGGGTTGACGACTAGATCGAGGAAACAGTCCACCTGCAGTCCACAGCAAGGGCCAATGTGGACCCGGTGGATCGTTTTCGCAGGCTGAGAGCGTCAAGCCGGGCGGTCGGCAAGGGCCACCGGCGCCTCGTCGTCCATTTCGAAGGCCAGCGGGAACGGCGCGTGGCCCGCGAGCCGGAACCAGCGGACCGTACGGTGGCGCCGCAGCGCGCGGGCGGCGCGGACGGCGTCGTTGTGGAAACGGCGGGCCATCGGCACCCGGCGGACGGACGCCGCCAGCTCCTCCGCGGCCTCCTCGCCACCGGGAGCCTCCCGGACGAGCTCCACCTGCTCGGGCTCGCCGAACACCACCCGCAGGGCCTGGCTCAACTCGCTCTCGGCGACCTCCCGATGGTCCTCCTCGGCCTGCCGTGCGGCGTGCGCGGCCTCGTACAGCACGATCGAGGCGGCGGGGTCGAGGACACCTGAGGTGGCCAACTCCTGGGTGACCGAGGCCCGACGCAGCAACTGCGCGTCCAGGGCCGCGCGGGCGGCGTCGATACGGGAGTGCAGCCGGTCGAGCCGTCCGGCGGTCCAGCTGAGATAGACGCCGATGAGAATCAGCGCGACGACGGTCCAGATCAGGGTTTCGGTCACGGGCGGAAAGGCTACCGGGGCGACGGCGGCCCCCTTCCCGAAGGCCATGGACGCGGTCGCCGCGGTCGAGGCGGGGAAGAGCCCACCGCCGTGCGGGCATCGCCCCTCCCCCACGGCGGAGACGGGCGCGCACGGAACGGCGCCCTCTGGCGGCGCCTCCCATGGACCGCGCCCGCACTGACACCCCGCCCACCCCGTTGTGGGCCATCGTTCCGCAGGGCGGGCCGGCAGCCCGGCGGGCGCGACCGCAGGACACGCGACGCGGACCCGGCGGGCCCGGGCCCAGGGCCGACGGCCTCGGACCCTGGCCGCGGGCCCAGGGCCGGGGGCCTCGGGCCCGACCGGGGTGGTGGCGCGGCGCGGGTCGGGGCCCTCGTCGGGGTTTCTACAGGCCCAGTCTCGCCCGTAGGCCCACGCGTTCGTCCGTGTCCACCGCCGCCGCCCCGTCCGTCACCGTCTCGTAGACCGCCAGGATGTCCGCGCCGACCGTCGTCCAGTCGAAGCGGCGGACGTGGGCCGAGCCCCGGACGCTCAGTTCCGTACGGCGCTCCTCGTCGCCGAGGAGTCGGATCGCCGCGTCCGCGAGCGCGTCCGCGTCCTCGTTGGTGAAGAGTTCGCCCGCCGCCCCCTGGTCCAGGACCTGCGCGAACGCGTCCAGGTCGGAGGCGAGGACCGGCGCTCCCGCCGACAGCGCCTCGACGAGGATGATGCCGAAGCTCTCGCCGCCGGTGTTGGGCGCCACGTACACGTCGACGCTGCGCAGCAGCCGCGCCTTGTCCTCGTCGCTGACCATGCCGAGGAACTCCACCCGGGCGCGCATCTCCCGGGGCAGCGAGGCCACCGCCTCCTCCTCGTCTCCGCGCCCGGCGACGAGGAGCCGCGCCCCGGGCCGCTCGGTGAGGATCCTGGGGAGCGCCCGCATGAGGACGGGCAGGCCCTTCCTCGGCTCGTCGATGCGCCCGATGAAGCCGAGCGTCTCGCCCTGCCACTCCTTCTTCGGCTCGGCGCGCGCGAAGAAGTCCACGTCGACCCCGTTGGGGATGACGACGGCGTCGCCGCCGAGGTGCTCGACGAGCGTGCGCCGCGCGTACTCGCTCACCGCGATGCGCGCGCTGATCTTCTCCAGCGCCGGCTGGAGGATCGGGTACGCGGCGATCATGGCCCGCGAGCGCGGGTTCGACGTGTGGAAGGTGGCCACGATCGGCCCCTGCGCCGCCCAGCAGGTCAGCAGCCCGAGCGACGGCGAGGTCGGCTCGTGGATGTGGACGACGTCGAAGGTGCCGTCGTGCAGCCAGCGGCGCACCCGCGCGGCCGAGAGGAAGCCGAAGTTGAGCCGCGCCACGGAGCCGTTGTACGGCACGGGGACGGCCCGGCCGGCCGACACCGCGTACGGCGGCAGCGGGGTCTCGTCGTCGGCGGGCGCGAGGACGGAGACCTCGTGGCCGAGCCGGATGAGGTGCTCGGCGAGGTCACGGATGTGGAACTGGACGCCGCCCGGCACGTCCCACGAGTACGGGCAGACGATCCCGATCTTCACTCTCCGTGCTCCCCGCCCCGCTCGGTACCCGCGGTCCCGGCGGCCGTTCCGGTCTCCGGGCGTTCGTCCAGGTCCGCGAGCCACAGTCGTTGCAGCATGTGCCAGTCCTCCGGGTGGTCCGCGATGCCGGTGGCGAAGGCGTCGGCCAGCGCCTGTGTCATCACGGACGTCTTCTCGGCCCGCGTACCTGACTCGGGCACGTCGATCGGCGGGTGGATGCGCCCCCGCATGACCGCTGTGTCGTCGTACCAGAGCGTCACCGGCAGGAGCAGCGCGCCCGTCTGCTGGGCGAGGATCGCCGGTCCCGCCGGCATCCGCGCCGTGTCCCCGAAGAACGTGACCTCGGTGCCGGAGGCGGAGAGGTCACGGTCGGCGACCAGGCAGACCAGGCCGCCCGCCCGCAGGCGCCGTGCCAGCGTGCCGAAGGCGGAGCCCCCGGTGTGCGGGAGGACCTCCATGCCGAGGGACTCGCGGTAGGCCACGAAACGGTCGTAGAGCGTCTCCGGCTTGAGCCGCTCCGCGACCGTGGTGAAGGGCACGCCGAGACAGCGGGTCACCCACACGCCCGCGAGGTCCCAGTTCGCCAGGTGCGGCAGGGCCAGGACGACCCCGCGCCCGGCGGCCAGGCCTTCCTGGAGGTGGTGGACGTCCCTGATGTCCGTCCCGCGCTCGACCCGCTCCTTGCTCCAGGTCGGCAGCCGGAAGGACTCCATCCAGTAGCGCATGTACGAGCGCATGCCGGCCTTCGACAGCTCGGCGAGCCGCTCGGGCGTGGCGTCCGGCACCACGCGCGCGAGGTTGGACTCGAGACGCAGGACGCTCTTGCCCCGTCGCTTCCAGGTGAGGTCGGCGATCCGCCGGCCGAGGCCGGCGGCCACCGGCTCGGGCAGCTTCTTGACGGTCGCCCAGCCGGCGCCGTACAGCCCGTCGCTCAGTCGTTCCTTGAGCGTGCTGCCCGTGGACGTGCCGCTGCCCGGGGGCGTACCACCCTCCGGGGTCGCGCCACCGCCGGGGGCAGTGCCTCCCCCCGGCACGCCGTCCTCGGGCGGGCCGTCCTTCAGCGTGCTCATGTCGTCGCCCCGCTCCCGCCGGCCGCGGCGGCGTCCGCCTCGGCCGATTCCCGTCGTACGGTCACGACCCGCTGGCCCAGGGTGACGGCGCTGCCGACGGCCACGATCCACAGCGCGATCGGCAGCAGCACCTCGACCCCGGGGACACCGAACGTGTGCAGCCCGGCGAGGCCGGCCGCGACGAGCGAGATCACCAGGCGTTCGGCGCGTTCGATCAGTCCGTTGACGGCGACGGGCAGGCCAATCGATTCACCACGGGCCTTCGTGTACGACACGACCTGACCGCTCGCCAGGCAGAAGATCGCCACGGCGCACAGGACGTTGTCGTCGCCCGTGCCCGCGTACCAGAGCGCGAAGCCACCGAAGATGGCGCCGTCGGCGACCCGGTCGAGCGTCGAGTCGAGGAAGGCACCCCAGCGGCTGGAGATGCCCGCCTGCCGGGCCATGTTGCCGTCGACGAGGTCGGAGAAGACGAACAGGGTGATGACGATGGTGCCCCAGAAGAACTCCCCGCGCGGGAAGAAGACCAGTGCACCGGCCATCACTCCCGCCGTGCCGATGAGCGTGACCGCGTCGGGGCTGACGCCCCTGCGGAGCAGAAACGCGGCGAACGGTGTGAGGACACGCGTAAAAAATGCACGCGCGTACTTGTTCAGCATGGCCTTCCCGAGGTTCGGTGGGCCGCGCGGCCCCTACGACCACCGGCTCACCCATCGTAGCCACGCGCACCCCGGCGCACGGGCGGCACCCGCCCCATCGCCTCCACGTCCCCCACGAGGGCCCTCCCCGTGTACGACGTATGGACGCCTCCTTGCGTCGGTGCAAAGCTCGAAGGACCACCGCGGGCACCCGCCGGAGCCGTACCGCGACACACCACTCCCCCGTGGCACCCGTTGTACCGCCGCACCGTGCGAGCAGTCGGGAGGAACACATCATGGGTGACAAGGCGAACACGGCCGCCGGAGCCGCCGGCAGGGCTTTGACGGCCGACCGGCCCACGGCCGTACGGAACGTGGTGCTGGTCGGCCACAGCGGATCGGGCAAGACGACCCTGGTCGAGGCGCTCGCGCAGACCGCCGGCGCGCTCAACCGGGCGGGCAGGGTCGAGGACGGCGGCACCGTCTCCGACTACGACGAGATCGAGCACCGCCGGCATCGCTCCGTACAGCTCTCCCTCGTTCCCGTCGGCTGGGACGGGTACAAGATCAACCTCCTCGACACCCCCGGGTACGCCGACTTCGTCGGGGAGCTGAGGGCCGGTCTGCGCGCCGCGGACGCGGCCCTCTTCGTCGTCTCGGCCGCCCAGGAGGCCGACGCCGTCGCCGCCTCCACCCGGATGATCTGGGAGGAGTGCGCAGCCGTCGGCATGCCCCGGGCCATCGTCGTCACCCACCTCGACACCGCCCGCACCGACTTCGGCGAGCTCACCGAGGTCTGCGCCTCGCTCTTCGGCGGCGACGACCCGGACGCCGTCCTGCCCCTCTACCTCCCCGTGCACGGCGACGAGGGCGCCGACGGGCACGCGCCCGCGACCGGTCTGGTCGGCCTGCTCTCGGAGCGGATCCTCGACTACTCGACGGGGGTACGGCGGGAGAACCCGCCCGACGAGTCCCAGCGGGAGCTGATCGCGGAGGCCCGGGCCCGGCTGATCGAGGGGATCATCGCCGAGAGCGAGGACGAGAACCTGATGGACCGCTACCTCGGCGGCGAGTCGATCGATGTGAAGACGCTCGTCGACGACCTGGAGAAGGCCGTCGCCCGGGGCACCTTCCACCCGGTGCTCGCGGCCGCCCCCGCCGCCGACGGCGGTACGCAGGGCCTGGGCACCCTCGAACTCCTGGAGCTGATCACCCGCGGCTTCCCGTCCCCCCTGGAACACGAACCGCCCGCCGTGACCACCCCGGACGGCCAGCCCCGTCCGCCCCTCGCCTGCGACCCCGAAGGCCCCCTCGTGGCCGAGGTCGTGAAGACCGCCGCCGACCCCTACGTGGGCCGGGTCTCCCTGGTCCGGGTCTTCTCCGGCACCCTGCGCCCCGACGAGACCGTCCACATCTCCGGTCACGGCCTCGCCGACCGGGGGCACGAGGACCACGATGTCGACGAGCGGATCGGCGGCCTCACCTCTCCCTTCGGCAAGCAGCAGCGGCCCATGGCGCACTGCATCGCCGGGGACCTCGCCTGCGTGGCGCGACTGGGCCGCGCCGAGACCGGCGACACGATCTCCGCGAAGGACGATCCGCTGCTGATGGAGCCCTGGAGCATGCCGGAGCCGCTGCTCCCGCTGGCCGTCCAGGCCCATGGCAAGGCCGACGAGGACCGGCTCTCGCAGGGTCTCGCCCGGCTGGTCGCCGAGGACCCCACGCTGCGCCTCGAACAGAACCAGGACACCCGGCAGGTGGTCCTGTGGTGCCTGGGCGAGGCCCACCAGGACGTCGTCCTCGACCGCCTCCGCGGCCGGTACGGGGTCCAGGTCGACGCCGTGCCGTACAAGGTGTCGCTGCGCGAGACCTTCGGCGGCGCCTCGGCGGGCCGGGGCCGGCACGTCAAGCAGTCCGGCGGCCACGGCCAGTTCGCCATCTGCGAGATCGAGGTGGAGCCGCTCCCGGCGGGCAGCGGCATCGAGTTCGTCGACAAGGTGGTCGGCGGCGCGGTCCCCCGCCAGTTCATCCCCTCCGTCGAGAAGGGCGTCCGCGCCCAGGCCGCGCGCGGTGTCGCGGCCGGCTATCCGCTCGTCGACATCCGGGTCACGCTCAAGGACGGCAAGGCCCACTCGGTGGACTCCTCCGACGCCGCGTTCCAGACGGCCGGGGCGCTCGCGCTGCGCGAGGCGGCGGCCGACGTCGCCGTCCACCTCCTGGAGCCGGTCGCCGAGGTCCAGGTCCTGGTGCCCGACGAGTACGTCGGTCCGGTGATGAGCGATCTGTCGGGGCGGCGGGGCCGGGTCGTCGGCACCGACCAGGCCGGTCCCGGACGGACCCTGGTCCGGGCCGAGGTGCCGGAGATCGAGATCGGGCGGTACGCGATCGATCTGCGGTCCGTGTCGCACGGAACGGGCCGCTTCGACCGTACGTACGCCCGGCACGAGCCGATGCCCCCGCACCTCGCCGAGAAGGTCCGCGAACAGGCCTGAAATGGCTCCTGGTCGAGGCAGTGACACAGGAGTGACAGCGGTGAACGTTCGCCCGGCACATGTCGGGCGAACGTCATTCGGCCTCGATATCCACAGGCGGTGACGCACACGACGGTACCCGGTTACGCTGTGGTGCCCAGCTCAGAAGGTGTGCGGGGCGCGGCAGTTGGGAACAGCCCGCACAGGTAACCGCGGCGATGGGGGCGGCAGTGGCGATCGATGGCTTCGGACCCGGGGCGCAGGTCCCCCTCATGGGCACGGGCGGCGGTACGGGGGCGACGAACGCGCTCGCGTCCGCCGCGTACCGGGACAGCGAGCTGAAAACCATTCAGGAAGCGGACAACGACCTCTACAAGACGACGCTCAAGGCCGGGAAGTGGGAGAAACTCTTCCGCCCCGACCTCGGCGAGGCCTTCTCCCGAGCGGTCCAGGTCCGCATGCTCGGCGGCGGCCGCGGCGCCCTGATCCAGTCGTTCGGCGCCGAGCCGCAGCCGGTCGTCGAGCACTGCCTCGCGGCCACCCACATCCGCCGCCGGCGCGACGCCCGGCTGACCCTGGTCACCTTCGTCTGCGGCGTCCTCTTCCTTCCCGGCCTGCTGCTCTGGCTCGGCGTCATCCAGCTGCGCCGCCTGGCCGCCGGCTCCGACAACAAGCGGACGAGCCTCGTCGGCACGGTCCTGCTGTGGGGGGCGGGGATCTTCGCCGCGCTCGTGCTGCTCAAGCTGCCCTACGACGGGCTCCTGCCGAACTACCTGCGCGCGATGCTCGTGGCCCCGGTCATCGGCTGGTTCCTGGCCCGCCGGATCTGCGACCGGTCCGCCGTCGACCTGCGGGAGCGCTGGACGGGACTGCTCAGCGGTGGTGGCGCCGGTCCGCAGGTCCCCAAGTCCGTTCCGCAGGACCCGGGCGAGAAGGAGGCGGAGGAGCTCCGGCTGAACCTGGAGAAGCTCTCGGCCGAGCAGCAGTCCAACATCGCGTTCTACGCGGGCCCCAAGGGCATCCTCGGTCTGGGCACCCGCTGGGGCAGCTGGACGCTCGCCGAGGAGCTCGTCCCGCAGGCCGGCCGGGAGATCCACGACTTCCGCGCCTGGGACGTCATCCGCAAGATCCACGACCAGCTCGCCCTGCTGGAGCGCGGCTCTCTGAAGACCGGCTTCCCGAAGCCGACGGTCAAGCACTGGATCGTCTCGGCGGTCGGCGAGGGCGCCGACTCGGTCACCCGGCCCGAGGGCGACAACATCGTCCACTTCCAGGTCAAACCGCACGAGATACAGCGCATCTGCAACGACCAGCAGTTCGGCGCGGGCAACCGCCACTACCTCGGCGTCCAGTTCACCCTCTGGGACGGGAACCTCGTCCTGACCATGATGGTCACGGTGACCTCGCTGCACCACACGCTGAGGATCGAGGTCACGGGCCACGCGCTCGGCCCCGTGCACGGCCTGTTCGCCACGAAGCCGAAGGCCAAGACCAAGGAGGTCTCGAAGGCGGTCCGCTTCTGGGAGACCAAGGAGATCCAGCAGCCCCTGCTCACCACCGACGACGTCGTCCGGCTGGCGGTGCGCGCGCCGCTCACCTGGTACCCGCCGGTCCTGGAGTTCCTCGGCGGCAAGATGGTCCTGCCCGAGCCCTTCGGCCTGCGGCACGTCTGGGCCGGTCCGCTCTGGAAGAACCGCTTCATGGCCGACGACGCCATACGGATGGCGACGCCGGTGCTGCGCGCGGTCCACTCCGCGACCCTGAAGTTCCTCGACGAGCACAACGTGGACACGGAGCGCTTCACCAACCGCTCGCTGGTCCTCAGCGGCGGCGTCCAGGAGCCGGGCCCCAAGAAGGCCGACGTCTACGACGCGTGACGGGGCGGCCGTACGCGAGGGCCACGGCCGGCCGCCGTCACCGGACCGTACGCGAAGGGCCCGGGTCCACTGCTGTGGCCCGGGCCCTTCGCGTACGGATCAGGTCCTCGCGTACGGATCAGATGGTGGCCGGCCAGGCGTCGGCCAGCATCGTCCGGGTGTCCGCGAGGAGCTGCGGCAGCACCTTGGTGTGTCCGACGACCGGCATGAAGTTGGTGTCCCCACCCCAGCGCGGCACCACGTGCTGGTGCAGATGGGCGGCGATCCCGGCGCCCGCGACGGCGCCCTGGTTCATGCCGATGTTGAAGCCGTGCGCGCCGGAGGCCGCTCGCAGCGCGACCATGGCGCGCTTGGTGAATTCGGCGAGCTCCGCCGTCTCCGCCTCGTCCAGGTCCGTGTAGTCGGCGACGTGACGGTAGGGGACGACCATGAGGTGACCGCCGTTGTACGGGTACAGGTTGAGCACCGTGTAGACGCTCCGGCCCCGGGCGATCACCAGGCCGTCCTCGTCCGACTTCGACGGGATCGAGCAGAACGGACAGCCGTCCTCGGCGCCCGGCCCGGTCGGCTTGTTCTCGCCCTGGATGTACGCCATCCGATGAGGCGTCCACAGGCGCTGGAACGCGTCCTGCGTCCCCACTCCGATCTGCTGCTCCGGCTCAGTCGTCATGCTGTGCAGCATATTGCGTCGCCCGTTCGGAACGTGTCGCCGGGGCAAAGCTTCCCTGCTCCCGGAGATGCTGATCCGATGGACGCGAGGCCGGAGAAGCAGGAACGCTGGGACCGCCGCATGGAGGCACCGCTCGCGGTGGCATCCCTGCTCTTCCTCGCCGGGTACACGGTGCGGGTGCTCGCCAACGGCATGGGCCAGGTCTGGCTGGACCTCTGCCTGGCGATCACGCTCGGGGCGTGGTGCGTCTTCATCGTCGACTACGTGGTGCGGCTCCGGCTCAGCGGCCTCGGTCCACTGCGCTTCGTCCGCGCGCATCTCCTGGGCACGATCGTGCTGCTGCTGCCGCTGCTGCGGCCGCTGCAGATGGTGAGGATCTACGAGCGGATCCAGCGCCGCCGCGACAAGCCTCGCCTGACCCTCTACGCCCGCGTCATGGCCTACTCCAGCCTCACGGTCACCCTGCTCGGTTTCGCGGGCGCGCTCGGCGTGTACCAGCACGAGCGCGGCGCCCCGGGGGCCACGATCCGCACCTTCGGCGACGCCCTCTGGTGGGCCGTCGAGACACTAACGACGGTGGGCTACGGCGACGTCACCCCGGTGACCACGGTCGGCCGCTTCATCGCGGTGGGCATGATGGCGTGCGGAGTCGCCCTGATCGGGGCTGTCACGGGTTCGTTCTCGTCCTGGCTGATCCAGACGTTCACGCGGGAGGACGAGAAGAGGCCCCCGGGTGGTACCCCGGGGGCCTCTTGAAGCCGTGCGACCGGTGGGTCAGACCTGGACGCGGTCCTCGACGACCTTGGCGATCTTGGCGATGGCCTCGTCGACGGGGATGCCGTTCTCCTGCGAACCGTCGCGGTAGCGGAAGGAGACGGCGCCGGCGGCCATGTCCTCGTCACCCGCGATGATCATGAACGGGACCTTCTGCTTCTGCGCGTTGCGGATCTTCTTCTGCATCCGGTCCGAGGACGAGTCGACGTCCACCCGCAGGCCCTGCTTCTTCGCCTTGGCGGCGAACTCGTGCAGGTAGTCGACGTGCGCGTCGCCGATCGGGATGCCGGTCGCCTGGACGGGGGCCAGCCACGGCGGCATCGCGCCCGCGTAGTGCTCCAGGAGCACGGCGAAGAAGCGCTCGATCGAACCGAACAGCGCGCGGTGGATCATGACCGGGCGCTGCTTGGTGCCGTCCGGGGAGGTGTACTCCAGGTCGAAGCGCTCCGGCAGGTTGAAGTCGAGCTGCACGGTCGACATCTGCCAGGTACGGCCGATGGCGTCGCGCGCCTGCACCGAGATCTTCGGGCCGTAGAACGCGGCGCCGCCCGGGTCGGGGGTCAGCGGGAGACCCTGCTTCTCGGCGACCTGCTGGAGGACCGCGGTGGCCTCCTCCCAGATCTCGTCCGAGCCGACGAACTTCTCCGGGTCCTTGGTGGACAGCTCGAGGTAGAAGTCGGTCAGACCGTAGTCGCGCAGCAGGTTCAGGACGAAGGTGAGGGTCTTGTCGAGCTCCTCCGCCATCTGCTCCTTGGTGCAGTAGATGTGCGCGTCGTCCTGGGTGAAGCCGCGGGCGCGGGTCAGGCCGTGCACGACGCCCGACTTCTCGTACCGGTACACAGTGCCGAACTCGAAGAGGCGAAGCGGCAGTTCACGGTACGAGCGGCCGCGCGCGTCGAAGATCAGGTTGTGCATCGGGCAGTTCATGGGCTTCAGGTAGTAGTCCACGCCCTCGTCGAGCTGCATGGGGGGGTACATGCCCTCGGCGTACCAGTCGAGGTGGCCCGACTTCTCGAACAGCTTGCCCTTGGTGGCGTGCGGCGAGTAGACGAACTCGTAGCCCTCCTCCTCGTGGCGCTTGCGCGAGTAGTCCTCCATGACCCGGCGGATGATGCCGCCCTTGGGGTGGAAGACGGCGAGGCCGGAGCCGATCTCGTCGGGGATGGAGAAGAGGTCGAGCTCGTTGCCCAGCTTGCGGTGGTCGCGCTTCTCGGCCTCGGCGAGGAAGTCGAGGTGGGCCTTCAGCTCGTCCTTCGACGGCCAGGCGGTGCCGTAGATGCGCTGGAGCATCGGGTTCTTCTCGCTGCCGCGCCAGTAGGCGGCGGCGTTGCGCATCAGCTTGAACGCCGGGATGTTCCGGGTGGTGGGCAGGTGGGGACCGCGGCAGAGGTCCTTCCAGCACAGGTCGCCGGTCTTGGCGTCGATGTTGTCGTAGATGGTCAGCTCGCCGCCGCCCACCTCGACGCTGGCGCCGTCGTCGGTCGAGGCGGAGCCCTTGATGCCGATGAGCTCCAGCTTGTACGGCTCGTCCGCCAGCTCGGCGCGGGCGTCCTCGTCGGTCACCACGCGGCGGGCGAAACGCTGGCCGCGCTTCTGGATCTCCTGCATCTTCTTCTCGATGACCTTGAGGTCCTCGGGAGTGAAGGGCTTCTCGACGTCGAAGTCGTAGTAGAAGCCGTCCCGGACCGGCGGGCCGATGCCCAGCTTGGCCTCGGGGAAGAGCTCCTGCACGGCCTGGGCCATGACGTGCGCGGTCGAGTGGCGCAGGATGTCCAGACCGTCCGGGGAGGAGATCTCGACGCCCTCGACGACGTCGCCGTCGGCGAGCTCGTACGACAGGTCCTTCAGCTCGCCGGCCACGCGGGCGGCGATGATGGTGCGGTCGTCGGCGAACAGGGCGCCGGCGGTGGTGCCCGCGCTCACCGCCCTCTCCTCTGCTTCCGAGGGGGACTGGACGGTCACACGGACTTCAGACACAGGTACTCCGTACATAGGGGCGCAAGCAGACACGAGGTGCCGGCGCCGGCGGTGCGCGACAGGTACGAGGTGCCGCGCACGGCCGATCCTACCGAGGCGACCGGTCCGCCCGCGAAACGGTTTCCCGCCCGCCGCGCCCCCGCCGGCCTACCCCTCGTCCGGCCCGCACGCCTCCTCGAAGAAGTCGAGATTCTCCTGGAGCGCCTTCATCAGCCGGTCCCGTTCCGTCTCGTCGACCTGCACGGGGACGACCCCGGAGGCGTCCGTGAGGCGGCGGAAGCCGCCCCGGCTCTCCAGCCGTCCCACCACCCGGATCGGCAGCCCGACGAGGTGGGCGTGCCCGGCGGTGCGGTACGCCTCCTCGTCCAGGCGGACACGGACGTGCGGGACCTCCGCCCCGCCGAGCACCCGGAGCCGTACGGTGCCCTCTCCGCGCGGCCCGGAGCGGCGCATGCGGACCACCGCGCCGGTCAGCCGGACCGGTACGGAGGGCTCGTCGGTCAGGTAGCGGGCGCTCGCCTCGCGCAGCGCGGGCAGGTCGCCGGGCGAGAACTCGACCGGTTCGGGCCGGGCCGCGCAGCCTTCGGGCGCCCCGGCGGAGGGGGCCCATTCCAGGGCGATCCTGGCTCCCTCGGTGCCCCGCACCAGCGCCACGAGCGCCTCGGTGAGCTCGCGGCTGACGCCCGCCTCGACGGCCGTGTCGAAGGCCTCCATTCCGCCGGTGGCCCGCTGGTAGTCGGTGGCCTCGCGGGCCGCGTGGAGGGCGTGGTAGAGCCGGACGGCGATGGGGCGGCCCGGTGCGACGGGCAGGAACGCGGTGAGTCCGCGCCCGCCGGGCGCCGCGCCGACGACGACGGTCTCCAGGGAGGCCTGGGCGGGGCGCCGGTGCCGGGCCCCGTAGTAGCCGGCGCGGCCGCGCACGGCGAGGGCGCCGGCGAGCAGGAGTTGGCGGGCGGCGGACCTGAGCTGTTCCTGCACGGTCCAGGGGACGGTGCCGGCCGGGCCCGGGGGCACGTCGCGCCACCAGCGGATCTCGTCGCTGGGCACGGCGAGGCCGGTGAGGACCTCGCGGGCGGAGGGCGTGGCGCTGCGGGCGAGGGCGGTGAGCGCCTCGCCGAGCAGGTCCTCGCAGTCCGGGAAGGCGCGACTCTCCGGCACGAGCAGGCTGGTGCCGGTACCGCTGCCGGGCGGGGTCCAGCGGCTGTAGCGCCCGGCCGCCCCGCCCCGCCGCCGCCATCCGTGGCGGGCGAGCAGGGCGCCGAGGACACGGGGGTCGACCCTGCCGGGGTCGGGTGTGCCCTGACTGTCGGCCCAGGGGCCGGTGGGCGGGCCGGGGACCCCGGTCCAGGGCCCGGGGGTGTCCCCGGGCGCCGGATGGGGACGGTAGGGCGGAGGAACGGAGACGGGGCCGTGTCCGGCCCCGTTCCCCTCGTCCCCGAACCTCGGTTCGTCGATCGGTCGGTGCATCAAGGTCTCCCTCCCACGCCGACCCGGGTCATGATCTCGCAGAGCGCCCGGTCGTCGAAGATCCGTGCCGTCGGTACGCGCACGGTGGTCCGGCGCCGTCCCGTGACCGGGTGTCCGGCCAGGTTGATCCAGTAGCAGCAGTGCCGCAGGTCGAGCCGGTCGTGGCTCGCTCTCAGCCAGTCCTCCTGTGACCTCGGGACGAGCATCACGACGAGGATCTTGTGCACGGACACCGGGGTCCTGGCGAGCTTCACCAGGTGGTCGTTGTCGAGGGTGAACGAGAAGGTCTTCCCGGGCGGGCGTGCCGGTATCTGGTAGGTGCACTTGAGCTGCACCTTGATGGTCACCTCGTCGTCGACCGTGTGGCCGGGCGAGCCGTGGCTCACGTGCCAGTCGATGCCGTTGTCCGGAAAGGGCTGGGACAGCGAGCAGCCGGCCGCGGCGGCGACGGCGTGCAGGTATCCCACCTGGAGGGTCTCCATGCAGGCGGTGGTGGCGAGTGAGCCGCGCGTCGGTGCCAGCCGCTGGGGCGGCAGCCCTCCCGACTCGGGCTGGGCGAGCGCCATGTCTGTTTCCTTCCCCGTCCCTTCTGTTGTGACCGGTCCGCGTACGGCGCAAACAGTCCGGGTATCACCGTTTCGGGGCAGGGGGTTGGCCATCTGCCGCACGTGTGCAGGGAGTTCAGGGATGACGATGCACTGGTACGAAGGGCCCCTGGCCGCTTTCGACACGGAGACCACAGGAGTCGACGTCGAGGGCGACCGGATCGTGTCCGCCGCCCTCGTCGTACAGGACACGGTGGGAGCGCGGCCGCGGGTGACGCGGTGGCTGGTCAATCCGGGCATACCGGTGCCCGAAGGGGCCACCGCCGTGCACGGACTGACGGACGATCACCTCCAGCGGAACGGCCGGTGGCCGTCTCCGGTCATGGAGGAGCTGGCGCGCGCGCTGGCGGAGCAGAGTGCGGCGGGGCGTCCGCTGGTGGTGATGAACGCGCCGTTCGATCTGACGATCCTCGACCGCGAGCTGCGCAGGCACCGGGCGTCCACGCTCGGCGACTATCTGGGGGGCAACCCGCTGTGCGTCCTCGACCCGCGGGTCCTGGACAAGCACCTGGACCGCTACCGGAAGGGCCGACGGACGCTCACGGACCTGTGCGCGCACTACGAGGTCGAGCTGGCGGGGGCGCACGACGCGGCGGCGGACGCGACGGCGGCGCTCGATGTCGTACGGGCGGTGGCGCGGCGCTTCTCGTCGCGGCTGGAGCGCCTGACGCCGGCGGAGCTGCACACGCTGCAGGCGGTGTGGCACGCGGCGCAGGCGCGGGGTCTCCAGGCGTGGTTCACGCGGCAGGGGACGCCGGAGACGGTGGACCCGTCGTGGCCGCTGCGACCGGAACTCGGGACGGCGGCCTGAACCGGGCCCGGCGGCCCGGCACATGACAGAGGCCGGTCCGTCTTTCGACGGACCGGCCTCTACCCGGTGGGCGATACTGGGATCGAACCAGTGACCCCTTCGGTGTGAACGAAGTGCTCTCCCGCTGAGCTAATCGCCCGGGAACGGGTTGAACCATACAGGCCTTCAAGCCCTTCGTTCAAACCGCTCGCAGGTGGGCCGAGATCCCCCGCCTCCCGCCCCGCATCATCAGGGCGTGGTTGGCGCGGAAGACGGGCCGGCCCGGGACGGCGAGGACGCGCAGCAGACGGGCCCGGACCTCGACCTCCTGCTCGTACAGGGCGTGGGTGCCGGTGCCTTCCGGGGTGAGGGTCCAGCGCGCCCAGCCCTCCAGGTCGCCGTCGAGTCCGACCTCCAGGACCCGGGCCACGGGGTCGCGGTGCAGGGCGCGGGTGGTGACGACGATGTCGTACGGGAGCAGGGAGCGGAACCGGGCGTTGCCGGTGGTGTCGTCGACGGCGACGACCTCGCGGACCTGGGGCCACCAGCGCGGGTACTCCTCGGCGCGCTCCAGGACGGCGTAGACGGCGTCGGGTGGGGCGGCCAGCCGCCAGACGCTGCGGAAGCGGTACCGGCACCAGTCCATGCCCCCAGTGTGGACGTACTCAGACCCGCGGGAGCCGGAAGATGAGTATCCGGACGCATTCCCGCCCGGTGTGGCGGGGGCCACACTCCGGGCATGGACAACTCCTTGCCACCCGCGGACGAGCTCGTGCTCGTCGACCGCGAGCTGGCGCGACTCGACGCACACCGGTCCCAGTTGCTGGCCCGCCGGGCCTGGCTGCTCCGGGTGCTGTACGCACCCACGGCGCCGACGGCGCCCGGCCCGTACCCGTCGGCCCCCGGCGCGCGTGCGTCGGCGCCCGGCCCGCGCCCGCCGGTGGCGGACTCGACGCCGCGGAGCGCGCAGAACGTGCTGCTGACGCTCGGCGGCACGCTGCTGACGATCGCGGCGATCGCGTTCACGCTGGTGAGCTGGGGGTCGATGGGGATCGGCGGCCGTTCGGTCGTCCTGTTCGTCGTCACCTCGGCCGCGCTGGCGGCGCCGGTGGCCCTGCTGCGCCGGAGCCTGGTGTCGACGGCCGAGTCGGTGGCGGCGCTGGGCCTGGTCCTGATGGTGCTCGACGCGTACGCGCTGCACCGGGTGGCACTGCCGGGGGCGGACGGCCTCGGGTACACGGCGGTGGCCGCCGCGGTCCTCGCGGGCGGATGGACGGCGTACGGCTCGGCCCTGTCCCGGCTGCGGATCCCGCTGCCGGTGGCGGTGGTCGCGGGGCAGTTGCCGCTGCCGCTCGGCGTGCTGGCCGCCGGCGGCGGCCCGACGGCCTTCGCGTGGGCGGCGCTCGTCACGGCCGCGGCCGACGGCGCGGTGATCGTGTGGACCCGCCCGGCGGCGGTCCGGATCACAGCGGCCGTGGGTGCGACGACCCTGGGCGGCTGGGCTCTTCTGACGGGTGGCTGGCTCTCCCTCACCTCGCCGTGGAGCGGCGCGCCGCTGCTCCTGGCGGCCGCCGCCCTGACCCTGTACGCGGCCCGGCGCCTGCCCTCCCTCGCGGTGGCGGCCTCGGCCGTCGCCGGGCTTGCGGCGGTCGCGGCGGCGGGCGGCCTGCTCCGCCCGGCCGTCCCGACGGACTGGACCGTGCCGGTGTACGTCCTGTGCGGGCTGGCCCTGGCCTCCGTCCGGCGCCTGAGCCCGGCCGAGGCCGGGGACGGAACGACCGAGGAGGCCGGGTGGCGGCTGCTGCCGGGCGGTGTCCGGGCCGGGCTCGCCGGCGCGGGTGCCGGAGTCGCGGCGCTCGGGGTCGTCTGGGCGCTGCCGCCGGTGGCGGTCGGGATCCTCGGGCCCATGGCCCGGACGACGGAGGTGTGGTCCGGCGAGCACGCCGGACGGGCGCTGACCTCGTACCCGGGGACGGCCGTCCTCGTCCTGGCGGTGGCCGCCGCCGTCCTCGCGGCCGTCCCCCGGCCGTGGGCCCGCTGCGGCGCCCTCACCCTGGTCTGGGCGCTGCTCACGGCACTGCCCGTCTCCCTCGGCCTGCCGTACGCGGCGACGCTCGCCCTCCAGCTCCTGACGACCGCGGCGGCGCTCGCGTGCGCCGTCCGTCCGGGCCCGCTGACGCGTGGCCTGCGCCGCCCGGAACCGGCCGTGGGCCCCGGCGTGCCGGGGTCGGAGCCGCCCGCAGCCGCCCCGGCCGCTGCGGGTGCTCCCTGGGGCGCCTGGGCGCCTTCCCGGCCCCGCCCGCAGGCTCCCGCGACGGAGCCCGGCATCGTCCTGGGGTGGATCGCGTACGCCGGTGGGCTGGTGTCCGCAGTGAGCGCGCTCGCACTCGCCCTGGACGTGCGGGCCGCGACGTTCGCGGCGCTCGGGACGCTGCTCGCGCTCCTCGCGGGCGTGGCGGCGCTCGGGACGGGCGCGCGCCGGGTGGTCGCCGCCTGCGCCGCGGTGCTCACCGCGACCGGGCTCGTGGTCGCGGTGGCCGCCGCCGGCGGGTTCGAGGACCACTGGACGGCGCTCGCCCTGCTGCTCGTCCCGGCGGCGACGGCCGCCGTCGGCGCCAAGGCCCGCCCGGTGGCACTGCCGGTCGAGATCACCGGGGCGGTCGTGGCTCTCCCGGCGTTCGCGCTCGCCGCGTCCAGGCCCGCGTTCCTCGCGCTCGCCCTGGCCCTCGGCGGGGTGATCGCGGCGGCGACGGCCGTGCGCCCCGAGCGGCGACGGTTCGCCTCGTGGACGGCGGCGGCGCTCTTCCTGGCGGCCGCCTGGGTGCGGCTCGCGGCCTGGGAGGTGACGGTCCCGGAGGCGTACACCTTGCCGGTGACCGTGCCCGCACTCGTCGTCGGCCTCCTGCGGCGGCGCCGGGACCGCGAGACCTCGTCGTGGACGGCGTACGGCCCGGGTCTCGCGGCGACGCTGCTGCCGAGCCTCGTCGCGGCCTGGACGGACCCGGAGTGGCCGCGGCCGCTGGCCCTGGGGGTCGCCGCCCTGGTCGTGACCCTGCTCGGCGCCCGGTTCCGGCTGCAGGCGCTGCTCGTCCTCGGCGGCTCGGTCCTCGCCCTGGACGGGCTGCACGAGCTGGCGCCGTACGTGGTGCAGGTGGTGGGCGCGCTGCCGCGCTGGCTGCCGCCGGCCCTCGCCGGGCTCCTGCTGCTCGCGGTGGGCGCCACGTACGAGCAGCGGCTGCGGGACGCCCGGCGGCTCAGGGACCGGGTCGCGCGGATGCGGTGAGCGGAGGAGGTACACCGAAGGCCCGAGACGATCTTCCGTCTCGGGCCTTCGGACCGGGTGGTGGGCGATACTGGGTTCGAACCAGTGACCCCTTCGGTGTGAACGAAGTGCTCTCCCACTGAGCTAATCGCCCCGGTGCACCGCAAACATTACCGCATGTCAGCGGGGCTCCCGCACCATCCCGAGGTCACTCGTCGATCTTCCACGGCATGACGAAGCCGAACTTCCACAGGTAGACGCCGAGCAGGGCGGCGATGATCACCAGGCCGACGGTGGTGAGGATGATGTTCCTGCGGCGGACCTTGGGGTCGAGTGCGCGCTGTGCGGCCTCCGTCACCTTGCGCTTGGTCCAGCGGAGCACCAGCTGCGCCCAGACGAACTCGGTCGCCCAGATCGCCATGCCGCCGAAGATGACCAGCCAGCCGGGGCCCGGGAGCGGCAGCATGACCACTCCGGCGCCGACCACGGCGAGTCCCACGATGAAGACGCCGACCTGCCAGCTCAGATGGAGGCCTCGTCGGGACTTGATGAACTCCGGTGCGCGGGATCCCAGTTCGGCTTCCTGGCCGTCTGCGGACTCCCCGGTGCGCTCGTCACTCTCCGCATTCATGGTCTCCAACTTACCGGACGCGGAGCCCTCACCGGAATGGAGGTATTACCGCAGGTCACACACCCCCGAACGAGCTACCTGAACGATCACAAAACCGACAGAGGGGTTTACAACGGCACCGCAGGTGGCATGTCGATTTCGCCGACGTGCGAATCCCCGAGCGCACACTGAGCGAAAGGCCCTGGCGCTTATGAACACCACGGTCAGCTGCGAGCTGCACCTGCGCCTCGTTGTGTCGAGCGAGTCCTCACTGCCTGTACCCGCGGGCCTGCGGTATGACACGGCCGATCCCTATGCCGTGCACGCCACCTTCCACACCGGAGCCGAGGAGACGGTCGAGTGGGTCTTCGCCCGCGACCTTCTCGCCGAGGGGCTGCACCGGCCCACCGGCACGGGCGACGTCCGCGTCTGGCCGTCCCGGAGTCACGGTCAGGGAGTCGTCTGCATCGCGTTGAGCTCCCCCGAGGGAGAAGCCCTGCTCGAGGCCCCTGCGAGGGCCCTGGAGTCGTTCCTGAAGAGGACCGACGCCGCCGTGCCACCGGGCACCGAGCACCGGCACTTCGATCTCGATACGGAGCTCTCCCACATCCTGGCCGACAGCTGAGCCAGGCCGAGAGCCGCACGGCGCCGTCCGACTCGGGGCGACGGCGTCGCGCGAGCAGCCACATAGGCACGACACCGGCGCTCCCCACCGCGCAGCCGGCGCGGTGGAGGGCGCCGTTGTCCTTTTCCCGGTCGCGCTAAAGTCAGCGCCATTCCGCGGGCGCCCGCCCGCGGCCGGCCAGGGAGCGAATCGTGCTGATCCCCCACGACACCCGGATCGCCCTCGACACAGTCGTCGATCTGATGAACACCGCGCCGCAGGGCGACCGGGCCGACGAGCTCGCGGACATCCAGGGGCTGCGGACCTTCGTGCGCGCCCACAAGATCAGCGACGTGCGCGACCTCGGTCCGGCCGATCTGCGGGCCGTCCGGCAGGTGCGCGAGAACTTCGCGGCCGTCTTCTCGGCCCCCGAGGCGCGGATCGCGGCCCCCCTGATCAACCAGCTGGTGGCGGGTGCGGGGACCACGCCCCAGCTCACCGACCACGACGGCTACGACTGGCACGTGCACTACTTCGCGCCCGGCGCCTCGGTGGCCGACCACCTCGCGGCCGACTGCGGCATGGCGCTGGCGTTCATCGTGGTGGCGGGCGAGCAGGAGCGGCTGCGGCGCTGCGAGGCGCCGGACTGCGGCCGGGCCTTCGTCGACCTCTCACGCAACCGCTCGCGCCGCTACTGCGACAGCCGCACCTGCGGCAACCGACTGCACGTGGCCGCGTACCGGGCGCGCCGCAAGGAGGCCGCGGGCTGAGGCCCCGGCCGGCCCCTCGGCCGGGGCCCGGGTCGGAATCGGGGTCGGAATCGGGGTCGGGGTCGTCACAGGACGAAGAGATCGTGCACGGCGGCCATGAGCAGCAGACAGCCGATCACCCCGAGAAAGATCATCAGCGGGGGCTGGGAGAGCGCGAACAGACAGCCGCGCGGCTCTTCGGCAGGGGCATCGGGGGCGGCGGGGACGGTCTCCCGCGAGGTATCCAGCATCTCGGGGGGATGATCGCGCACGCGGGGCCCCGGAAATCCCGCAACACGCCCCACCGCAAAGGCTGTTCACCCCTTCCCGTGGATCACCGGACGATCACGGGAACGGGAACGGCCAGAAGCGGTCAGATTCCGTGCTTCTTCAGAATCGCCTCGATGTCGCTGAAGTCCTCTCCGGCCGGCGTGCCGGTCCGGGGCTTCGCCGTCACGGCCCGCGAGGGCGACGACGCGGCCGGGGCCACGGCGCTCGGCTCCGCCCCGCCGGTGGTCTCCTTGCGGCCGCCCCGGCGCCGCTCCACGGCCCGGGTGGACATGAAGAGCAGCCAGGCGGCACCCAGGACACCGAAGCCGGCCCAGGCGACCGGGCTGAACGCCGTGTCCACGAGCCATTCGACGGCGCCCGTCATCACCAGACCGAGCGGCACCAGGGAGTAGGCCGCGATCCGGGCCGCGGACAGGAATCGCTTCCGGTACGCCGTGATCGCGGCGATGCCCAGGCCCGCCGCGGACACCGCGGAGCAAATGGTCTCGGCGAGCATGCGGTCCTCCAGGTCCGGGTGATACGTCCCTTCCATCCTGCACCGGCGAGGCCCTCCGCGGCCATGTCCCGGGCCCGGTCTCAGGGAGATCTCCGGGTCACCCCACCCTGATCTCCTCCCCAGGTCCCGGTCGGGAGACACCCGCTCCTCCCTGGTGAGGGAGACTGCTGTCATGAGTGACTCCACCACCGCACCCGCCTCCCCCGTCGTCCTCGAGGCGTGGTTCGACCTCCAGTGCCCCGACTGCTTCCAGGCCCTCGACGACGTCCGCGCGCTCCGCGAGAAGTACGGCGACCGGATCGACGTACAGCTGCGGCACTTCCCGCTCGCGAAGCACAAGCACGCGTACGCCGCCGCGCAGGCCGCCGAGGAGGCCTTCGAGCAGGGCAAGGGCTGGCCGTACGCGGAGGCCCTGCTCGCCAGGACCGCGGAGCTGGGCGAGCGGGGCGAGCCGGTGCTCATGGAGGTCGCCACCGAACTCGGCCTGGACGCCGAGGAGTTCGACACGGCGCTGATCGACGGCCGGCACCTCCTGACCGTCGACGCGGACGAGGCCGAGGGCAAGGCGATCAAGGTCACCGGCACACCGACCTATGTCGTCGACGGCGAGCGGCTGGACGGCGGTCAGAGCCAGGACGGCCTGCGCGAGCGGATCGAGGAGATCACCGACCGCCTCCTGAAGGGCTGAGGGCCCGAGCAAGGACCGCGCCCTCCCGCCCTCGCCTACAGCAGCTCCTTCGCGCTGTTGACGTAGGTCGTGCGGTAGCCCAGCGACTCGTACAGCCGGATCGCCGGGGTGTTGCCCGCGAAGACGTGCAGTCCGAGCAGGGTCTCCCCGGCCTCCCTCGCGACCCGCTCGGCGAGCAGCATCAACGCCCGGCCGTAGCCGTGCCCGCGGTACGCCTCCTCGACCTCGATGTCGTACACGAAGGCCGCCCGGCGACCCGGCTCCAGCTCGATGCGGCCGGTCCACAGGAAGCCGGCGGGCCGGCCGTCCCGGACGACCACGTGGATCGCGACATCGGGGGTGGCGAGGCCCTCCGGGAGGTACTTCGCGTGGCTGTTCTCGGCCTTGGCGCGGGCCTGCTCCTCGGGCACACCGCGGTCGATCCAGCTCTGCGCGAAGCCCTCCTTGGCCCGTGCCTCCCACGTCACGAACTCGGCCTCCGTCATCGGCCGCACCTCGACGCCCTCCGGCAGGGCCGGCGGCTCGGCGGACAGTTCCTTGACCATGTTCCTGCTGCGCTCGGTGTAGCCGAGCGAGCGGGCCATCCGCAGCGCGGGTCCGGCGTCGGCGGGCACGGAGATCTGGACCTCGACACAGCCCCAGCCCCGCAGCACCTCCTCCGAGGCCAGCGCCGCGACCGTGCCGCGGCCCCGCCCCCGATCCGGCTCGCGGACCCCGAGGCTGCTGATCACGCCGGAGGCGGCACCGAAGCCCGGGTCGGTGGAGAGGTGGACGGAACCGACGCGGCGGCTGTTCACACACACGTCGTAGGTGCGGGAACGGCCGCCGTCGGGCGTCTGCTGAAGCGGCTCGGCCGGCCGCAGGGTGGTGGTCATCAGTCGTGTTCTACCCACCCGGGGACCGTCCGTCATCAGGTTTTACGCGAGGCGGCTACGCGAGGCGCGGATCCCGGTCCCGCGCGGCGTGCTCGTCGAAGATCCGCATGGCCTTGGCGGTGACCGGGCCGGGCGCCGGCGACAGCTCGCGTCCGTCCACCCGGTGCACGGCCTGGACGTCGCGGAGCGTGGAGGTCAGGAAGATCTCGTCGGCGCCGTCCAGGACGTCGAGCGGCAGATCGGTCTCCTGCGCACCGGTCCACTCGACGGTGAGGGCGCGGGTGATGCCCGCGAGGCAGCCGGAGGAGACGGGCGGGGTCAGGATCCGGCCGTCGACGACGACGAAGACGTTGGAGCCGGTGCCCTCGCAGAGCTGCCCGACCGTGTTGGCGAAGAGCGCCTCGGAGGCGCCCTGCTCGCGCGCCCGGGCGAGGGCGACCACGTTCTCGGCGTACGAGGTGGTCTTGAGCCCGGTGAGGGCGCCGCGCTCGTTGCGCGTCCAGGGCACGGTGATCACCGCGGTGGAGTCGGCGCGACGAGCGGTCTCCCCCAGGCCGACGACCAGGCCGGCGCCCGCGTCACCGCGCTCCGAGCCGAGCGGCGACAGACCGGCCGTGTACGTGATGCGGAGCCGGCCGAGCTCCATCGGGTTCGCCTCGAGGACGGCGGCGCAGGCGCGGCGGACCTCGTCGAGGTCCGGGTCGGGCAGGCCGAGGCCGCGGGCGGAGCGGGTGAGGCGCTCCAGGTGGAGGGTGAGGGCGAAGGTCTCGCCGCGCACCGCCTTGACCGTCTCGAAGATGCCGTCGCCGACGGTCAGTCCGTGGTCCAGGACGGAGACCAGGGCGGTCTCCGGGTCGTGCAGCCCGCCGTTGACCCAGATTTTCATCGAGAAGTGGCCTTTCCGCTCGCCTCAAGGGCGCCTGACTCGTAGGCGCCCGACGCTATCGCGACCAGCCGGGACGCCTTCAGCTCGGTCTCCTCCCACTCGCGCTCCGGGTCGGAGCCCCAGGTGATCCCGGCGCCGGTGCCGAAGCGGAGCACGCCCTCGGGGCGGTCGATCCAGAAAGTCCTTATCCCGACGGCCAGCTCCGCGGTGCCCGCGTCGGCGTCGACCCAGCCGATGCCTCCGCAGTACGGGCCGCGGGGGGCGGTCTCCAGGGCCTCGATGATCCGCAGCGCGCTGGACTTGGGCGCGCCGGTCACGGAGCCGGGCGGGAAGGTGGCGTCGAGCAGCGCGGGCCAGCCGGCGTCCTCGCGCAGCAGACCGGTGACGGTGGAGACGAGGTGGACGAGGCCGGGGTGTTCCTCGACCGCGCAGAGGGCGGGGACGGCGACGGAGCCGGTCTCGCTGACACGTCCCAGGTCGTTGCGGACCAGGTCGACGATCATCACGTTCTCCGCGTGGTCCTTGGGGAGGAGGTCGGCGGCGGTGCGGCCGGTCCCCTTGATGGGACCCGAGGTGATCAGGGCCCCTTCCTGGCGGAGGTAGAGCTCGGGGGAGGCGGTGGCGATCTCCACGCCGTGCGCGGGCAGCCGGATCGTTCCGGCGTAGGGGGCGGGGTTGCCCCGGGCGAGGAGCGCGGTGAGGGCGTCGACGTCGGCGGCGGCCGGGTACGGCAGGGGCGCGGTCATCACCCGGCAGAGGTTCGCCTGGTAGACCTCGCCGCGCGCGATGTGCTCGCGCACGCGGCGGACGCCCGCGATGTACGCGGCGCGGTCGAGGGAGGACGTCCAGTCACCGGCCGCGGGGCCGCGCCAGCCGCCGGGGACGGGCGCGGGGACGGGGTCGGGCCGTACGTCACCGAAGCGGGCACAGGTCAGACGCCCTTCGAAGTCCGCGCAGACGGCCCAGAAGCCGGCGGAGTCCAGGGCTTCGGGGTCGTGGGTGACGTCCCGGAGGTCGGTCGCGAGGAGGCCGCCGAAGCGGGCCAGCGGAGCAAGGTCGTACACGCATCGAGTCTAGGTCCGCCGGAGGAGGGACACCGGGGCACCGGTGACGGGGGCTCCCCGCCACCTCGGGAACACGGCGAGTGAACGCAGCACGAACCCTCCGGGACGCCCTGCCGGGCAACCGGATCGGCGCGCAGGTCAGCACGCTGCGGAAACGCGTTTTTGTGCTGGCCCAGGAATCCGCTAGAGTTCAACACGTCGCCGGGACGCGCAAGCGAAACGGAAACGACAAGCGGACGTGGCTCAGTTGGTAGAGCATCACCTTGCCAAGGTGAGGGTCGCGAGTTCGAATCTCGTCGTCCGCTCGATGTGGGGGATCTTCCCGAACCCCTGTATTCACTCCTGGTGGAGTGGCCGAGAGGCGAGGCAACGGCCTGCAAAGCCGTCTACACGGGTTCAAATCCCGTCTCCACCTCCAAGCGCGATTAGCTCAGCGGGAGAGCGCTTCCCTGACACGGAAGAGGTCACTGGTTCAATCCCAGTATCGCGCACGCAGAACAACCGAAGATCCGGTCCGTACGGACCGTCCCGCGCGATTAGCTCAGCGGGAGAGCGCTTCCCTGACACGGAAGAGGTCACTGGTTCAATCCCAGTATCGCGCACGCAGTACGCAGTACCTCCGGGTACACCGTGTGCACCACCCGCGCGATTAGCTCAGCGGGAGAGCGCTTCCCTGACACGGAAGAGGTCACTGGTTCAATCCCAGTATCGCGCACCAGGAAAGAAGCCCCCGGCCGCATCTCGCGGCCGGGGGCTTCTTCGTGCCTGGGGAGGCTCGTCGTGCACCGGGAGTCCCGGTGCACACCCCGGTCAGGAGGAGAAGAGCATCCGGCCGAAGCCGCGCTGACGGTAGTGACCGCCGCCGTGGTGGCCGCCGTGGTGCGGGGCGCCCCAGGCGGGAGCGGCAGGCTGCGCGGCCGGGTAGGCCTGCGGGGCCGGCGGGGCGGGCGGAGCCTGCTGCACCCACTGGGACTCCAGGCGGGTCAGGGACTCCAGCTCGCCGTAGTCCAGGAATATCCCGCGGCAGCCGCTGCACTGCTCGATCTGGACGCCGTTGCGGTTGTACGTGTGCATGGCCGCATGACACTTGGGACACTGCATGCTCGGCTCAACTCCCTGACTTCGCCGTTCGAATGGTCCTTCACCTTACGTGGACGCCGAAGGGGCGGAGTCGGTTCGGGAGCCGGCGATACGGGCGCAGGTGTCGATCATCACGCCCTCGACCTCGTCGAGCGGCCGGCCCTCGGCCGTCGACTTGGCGACGGCCAGCGCCGCCGTCTGGACCGTCAGGGCCCTGGCGGGCACGTCGAGTCGGGCCCATGGATCCGCGCCCACGGCCGGGCCGCCCGCCGCCTGGTACGCGCCGAGGAATCGGGACCAGATCTCCGGGGGCAGGATGCCGGCCGCGAACCAGGCGGCGGGGCGGGCCAGATCCCACGCGGGGTCGCCGAGACCGGCGTCGTCCATGTCGATGAGCCGCCAGGGGGCGTGGGACGGGGCCGCCGTGCCGGGGCCCTCCACGGGCCCCGGGACGCGGACCAGTTGGCCCAGGTGGAAGTCCCCGTGGCAGAGGAGGCGGGGGCCGTCCGGTGCGACGTGGTCCGGAATCGTCCGCCAGGCGGCCCGGACGGTCGCGGCGGCCGGGTGGTCCGGTGCCGTCCGGCGCATCCGGTCCACGGCGAGGGCCGCCTTGGCAGGAGCCCTCATCCCGGGAAGCCGGGCGGCCGCCTCCGCGGGAGGCGGGGTGCGGTGGAGCCGGGCGAGGAGCGTCGCGGCCTCCTCCCAGGGGGCGGCGTCGGGATCCGCCGGGTCGACGGGCGAGCCGTACGGCCACACGCTGACCGGTCGGCCGTCGAGTTCGCCGGGCGCGGACGTCGGGAGCGGCGATGCCGGGGGGAGGGACGGTGTCGGCGGGAGCGGCGGCGTCGGCGGTATCGGCGGGAGGAAGACCTCGCGGAAGTCCGGGTGGGCGGCGAGCGCGATGCGTGCCCGGTGCGCCTCGGGGTCGGTGCCGGGGGCGTGCGCCTTCGCGACCAGTCGCCCGTGCCGTACGACCGTCCCGTCGTCCCGGTCCGCCAGCACCCCGACGAGATCGCCCGCACAGCGACAGGGCGTGCCGGGGCGGTGGGCGGCGGCGTGCGCGTACGCGGCGAGGCCGTCGAGGAGGGGCCGGTCGGGGAAGTCCACGGGGCGAGCGTACGGGGCGGGAACGCGCGAGGCGTACGGGGCGGGAACGCGCGAAGGCCGGTCAGCTCCCCAGCTGACCGGCCTCACGCTGCCGTCCGCCGCACCCCCGTCCCCACGGGGTTGATGGCCGGATGTCCCGACCCGGGCCGCTCTCCCGGGTCCGGGGCGCTGATCAGCGCCCCAGCATCACGCCCACGGACGACGCCTGTGTGACCACTGCCTCCCAGCCGCCGAAGACGACCACGAGCAGGGCCGCGAGAGGGAGGACCATGGCGGTGGCGACCAGCGGGTGACGCCGGCTCGAAGGCTGGGTGCCCGTCCGCGATGCCGTGAAAGCCATGGTTCCTCTCCTGTCGTGTCTGGCGCGGCGGGTGCTTGACCTCGGGGGACGAGTGCTGCACCCGCCGCTTGACCTCAACATTAGGGAGCCGGGAGCGCCCGCACGTCATGCCCGCGTACCGACTTGCCGGCCTCCCGGAGGATGACGCCCGGTCGTACGGCGTACTCCCCTGGGTGGAGACGGGGACGCGGAACCCGGGGTCTTCCCTGAGGGGTTCCGTGCGGGCCGGCGGCGGGGCGATCGGGGCGTGACTTCGCTCACTTCCCGGGGCCTCGCGCGAACGCCCTGGTCGGAGGGTGCCGGAAGACCCTCTCGGAGCACCCGGGGGCCGTCTTGGACGGATCGTCAACTGGGTTGATGAGGCGGGTGGTTGGGATGGCCATCGGATGCGCGCCTGCTCCCCGCTTACCCCTCAGCACTGACAATCGATCCAGGTGCGAGGGCGCGGCCTATGAGCGCGTGCGGGCGCCACTACGTAAGCTGTGCCACGTCGAACGGACGAGGGGACGGACATGGCGATGATGCGGCTCCGGCGCGAGGATCCGCGGATCGTCGGGTCGTTCCGGCTCCACCGCAGGCTGGGGGCCGGCGGGATGGGCGTCGTGTACCTGGGTTCCGACCGGCGCGGCCAGCGGGTGGCGCTCAAGGTCATCCGGCCCGACCTCGCCGAGGACCAGGAGTTCCGGTCACGGTTCGCCCGGGAGGTGTCGGCCGCCCGGCGCATCCGCGGCGGCTGCACGGCCCGGCTCGTCGCCGCCGATCTGGAGGCCGAGCGTCCCTGGTTCGCCACCCAGTACGTGCCCGGTCCCTCGCTGCACGACCGGGTCGCCGAGGAGGGCTCGCTGCGCGCCGCCGACGTGGCCTCGATCGGGGCCGCGCTCTCGGAGGGGCTCGTCGCCGTCCACGAGGCCGGGGTCGTGCACCGGGACCTCAAGCCCTCGAACATCCTGCTCTCCCCCAAGGGCCCCCGGATCATCGACTTCGGCATCGCCTGGGCCACCGGGGCCAGCACCCTCACCCATGTCGGTACGGCCGTCGGCTCCCCCGGCTTCCTCGCCCCCGAGCAGGTCCGCGGCGCGGCCGTCACCCCCGCCACCGACGTGTTCTCGCTCGGTGCCACGCTGGCGTACGCGGCGATGTCCGACTCGCCCTTCGGGCACGGCAGTTCCGAGGTCATGCTCTACCGGGTCGTGCACGAGGAGCCGCAGCTGCACGGTGTGCCGGACGCGCTCGCGCCGCTCATCCGGGCCTGCCTCGCCAAGGACCCCGAGGACCGTCCCAGCACCCTTCAGCTGTCGATGCGGCTCAAGGAGATCGCGGCGCGCGAGGCGCAGGGGCTGCCGGCCTCACGGCCGCCCGTGCAGCGGGAACGCGCCGAGGAGCGCAACACCGTACGGCCGACCGAGCGCTACACCGAGCGCGACGTGCCCGGTCGTGGGCCGGAGCGCGGTGCCGAGCGGGGCGGGGAGCGGGGCGGCGACCGGGGTACGGAGCGCGGCGTGGACCGTGGCACCGAGCGTGGTGCGGAGCGGGAACGCGGCGGGCGTGGGCCCGGTCCGTCGTCCCGGCCCTCCGCCGGGCCCCGGACCGGCGGCCGACCGGCGACCCGGCCGGGTGCGCGGTCAACGTCCACGGGCCGACGGCCCGCCAACCCGCGGCTGCTGAGGCAGCGGCTCTTCGTCTTCGTGGTGGTGACGCTGGTGGTGGCCCTGGGCATCGCCGCCGCCCAGGCCCTTCAGGGGTAGATCCCCCCAGGGGGACCCGCGGGTCTGACGGCGGCTGAGGTCCGGGGCCGGGTTTCGGGGCGCTCTCAGGACTCCGGGCGGCCCGTCGCCACCGCGTAGAAGGCCACCGCCGCCGCCGCGCCCACGTTCAGCGAGTCGACGCCGTGGGCCATCGGGATGCGGACCCACTCGTCCGCGGCCCGCAGCGCCTGCGTGGACAGGCCGTCGCCCTCCGCGCCCAGCATCAGCGCCACCCGCTCCATGCGGTGCGGGGCGGCCTCGTCGATCGACATCGCCTTCTCGGCCGGCGTCAGGGCCAGGAGCTTGAAGCCCGCCTCCCGTACCGCCTCCAGGCCCCGCGGCCATGTGTCCAGCCGGGCGTACGGCACCGAGAACACCGCACCCATCGACACCTTCACCGAGCGCCGGTACAGCGGATCCGCGCAGTCCGGCGACAGCAGCACCGCGTCCATGCCGAGCGCCGCGGCGCTGCGGAAGATCGCGCCGATGTTGGTGTGGTCGTTCACCGACTCCATCACGACCACCCGGCGGGCGCCTCCGAGCAGCTCGGCGGCGTCCGGGAGCGGCTTGCGCTGCATCGAGGCGAGGGCGCCCCGGTGCACGTGGTAGCCGGTGACGCGCTCCGCGAGGTCCGGCTGGATCGCGTACACCGGCGCGGGGACCTCGTCGATGACGTCCCGCATCGCATCGACCCACTTGGCGGAGAGCAGCATCGACCGCATCTCGTACCCCGCCTGCCGCGCCCGGCGGATGACCTTCTCGCCCTCCGCGATGAACAGGCCCTCGGCCGGTTCCCTTCTGCGGCGGAGTTCGACATCGGTGAGACCGGTGTAGTCGCGCAGGCGCGGGTCGTCGGGGTCGTCGATCGTGATGAGTTCGGCCACGAGGTGATACTGCCTTGTCCGGGGTGTGGTGCCAATGTGTGTGCGGCTGTGCTTCGCCCGCTCCTGAGCGGTCCTACTCGACCAGGCGGTCCGGGCCCTCCGTCACGACCTCGCCGATCACGATGACCGCCGGCGGGCGGACCTCCTGCGTCCGTACCGTCTCCGCCACCGTCGCCAGCGTCGCGTCCACCCGGCGCTGAGCGGCCGTCGTGCCCTCCTGGACCAGGGCGAGCGGCGTCTCCGGGGCCTTGCCGTGGGCGATGAGCGCCTCGGCGATCTTCCCGATCTTGTCCACGCCCATCAGGATCACCAGCGTGCCCGTGAGCTTCGCGAGCGACGCCCAGTCGACCAGCGAACGCGGGTCCTCCGGGGCCACGTGCCCGCTCACCACCGTGAACTCGTGCGCCACACCCCGGTGCGTCACCGGGATGCCCGCCGCGCCCGGGACCGAGATCGAGCTGGAGATGCCCGGCACCACCGTGCAGGCGATGCCCTCGACGGCGAGCGCCTGCGCCTCCTCCATGCCCCGGCCGAAGACGAACGGGTCGCCGCCCTTCAGCCGTACGACGGACCTGCCCGCCTTCGCGTGCTCGATCAGCGCGTTGTTGATGGCCTCCTGGGCCATGAACCGGCCGTACGGGATCTTCGCCGCGTCGATCACCTCGACGTGCGGGGGCAGTTCGTCCAGCAGGTCGCGCGGGCCCAGACGGTCGGCGATGACCACGTCCGCCTCGGCGAGCAGCCGGCGGCCGCGCACCGTGATCAGGTCCGGGTCGCCGGGGCCGCCGCCGACCAGCGCCACGAAGGGGGTCCGCGCGCGGTGCTGCGGGGCCGCGATCGAACCGTCCCGCAGGCCCTCGACGATCGCGTCGCGCACGGCGGCGGAGCGGCGGGGGTCGTGGCCGGTGAGCACCGCGACGGTGACGCCCTCGCTGCGCCCCGTCGCCGGGGTCCAGGCCGTGGCCGCCTCGGCGTCGTCGGAGCGCACGCACCAGGTCCTGGTGCGCTCGGCCTCCGCGGAGGCGGCGGCGTTCGAGGCCGGGTCGGTCGTGGCGACCAGGGCGTACCAGGCGTCGGCGAGGTCGCCGTCCTCGTACCGCCGCCTGGTCCAGGTGATCTCGCCGGCCTCGGCCATCGCCTCGACCGAGGGGGTCGCGGAGGGGGAGATCAGCGTGATGTCGGCGCCCGCGGCGATCAGGGCGGGCAGTCGGCGCTGGGCGACCTGGCCGCCGCCGAGGACGACTACGCGGCGGCCGGCCAGGCGCAGGCCCACGGGGTAGGCGGGGTGCGTCGTCGGCGGGGCGGTGTGCTCGACGTGCTCGGCGTGCTCGGCCATGGGTGAGCGGCTCCTCGGAGGGCGGGTGCTGGCCGCTGCTGCGGTGAAGCGGCTGGTGGGGCGGCGGGGCGCCTGGTGAACACGATATCGGTGGCGGGGCCACGTCACGCTGTGACGGATCTCCCGGGGCCGGGCCGGGTCTGCCTCGTGAGCCTTGAGGGCTGCCGGCCTTCCCTTGCAGCCCCCTGCGTGGGGACGTTTCAGGGCTTCGTTCGGGACCGCGTGATGCACGGCGCGTACCGACCGTCGCGTCGTGCGGCCTTCTTCCTACGCGCCGCAATCACGCTTCACGTCCCGAACACGGCCTCTGCGCGTCCCCCCTCCCGTCGTGGGTGGGGGACGCGCAGGGATGCTACTTCTCGGTGACGCCCGCCGAGTCGAACGTGGCCACCTCGTGCATCGCGCGGGCCGCGCTCTGCACCAGCGGGAGGGCGAGCAGGGCGCCCGTGCCCTCGCCGAGACGGAGGTCCAGGTCGACCAGGGGACGCAGGCCCAGCTTGTTCAGTGCGGCCACGTGGCCCGGCTCGGCACTGCGGTGTCCGGCGATGCACGCCGCGAGCGACTCCGGCGCGATCGCGCGGGCCACCAGGGCCGCCGCGCCGGTGGACACGCCGTCGAGGATCACCGGGGTACGCAGGGAGGCCGCGCCCAGGATCAGGCCGACGAGGGCCGCGTGCTCCAGGCCGCCGACCGCCGACAGGACGCCGATCGGGTCCGCCGGGTCCGGCTTGTGCAGGTCCAGGGCACGACGGACGACGTCCACCTTGCGGGCGTGCGTCTCGTCGTTGATGCCCGTGCCGCGGCCCGTGACCTCCGTCGGGTCGACGCCCGTGTAGACCGAGATCAGGGCGGCGGACGCGGTGGTGTTCGCGATGCCCATCTCGCCCGTGAGCAGGGCCTTGTTGCCGGCGGCGACCAGGTCCCTCGCCGTTTCGATGCCCACCTCGATCGCCGCCAGTACCTCGTCGCGGGTCATCGCGAGACCCGTGGTGAAGTCGGCGGTGCCGGGGCGGACCTTGCGGGGCAGGAGACCGGGGGTGGCCGGGAGTTCGGAGGCCACACCCACGTCGATGACGCAGACCTCCGCGCCCACCTGGTTGGCGAAGGCGTTGCAGACCGCTCCCCCGCCGAGGAAGTTGGCCACCATCTGGCCGGTGACCTCCTGCGGCCAGGGCGTCACGCCCTGGGCGTGGACGCCGTGGTCGCCCGCGAAGATCGCGACGGCCGCGGGCTCCGGGATCGGCGGCGGGCACACCCGGGAGAGTCCCGAGAGCTGCGCGGCGATGATCTCCAGCATGCCGAGCGCGCCGGCCGGCTTGGTCATCCGCTTCTGGCGCTCCCAGGCCTCGCCGAGCGCCTTCGCGTCCAGCGGGCGGATGTTCGCGATGGTCTCCTGCAGGAGGTCGTGCGGCTCCTCGCCGGGCAGGGCACGGCGGCCGTACGTCTCCTCGTGGACGACCCAGGCCAGCGGGCGGCGCTTGGACCAGCCCGCCTGCATCAGCTCGGGCTCCTCGGGGAACTCGTCGACGTAACCCACGCAGAGGTACGCGACCACTTCGAGGTGCTCGGGGAGGCCCAGGGCGCGGACCATCTCGCGCTCGTCGAAGAAGCTGACCCAGCCGACGCCGAGGCCCTCGGCGCGGGCGGCGAGCCAGAGGTTCTCGACGGCGAGCGCCGAGGAGTACGGGGCCATCTGCGGCTGCGTGTAGCGGCCCAGGGTGTGGCGGCCGCCGCGCGTCGGGTCGGCCGTCACGACGATGTTGACCGGGGTGTCGAGGATGGCCTCGATCTTCAGTTCCTTGAACTGCTTGGCCCGGGCCTTCGGCAGCGACTTGGCGTAGGCCTCGCGCTGCCGCTGGGCCAGCTCGTGCATCGTCTGCCGGGTCTCGGCGGAGCGGATGACGACGAAGTCCCAGGGCTGCGAGTGGCCGACGCTGGGCGCCGTGTGAGCGGCCTCCAGGACGCGCAGCAGCACCTCGTGCGGGATGGGGTCGGAGCGGAAGCCCTTGCGGATGTCGCGGCGCTCGCGCATCACACGGAGGACGGCCTCGCGCTCGGCGTCGTCGTAGCCGGGGGCAGGGGGCGACTCGGCCTCCTCCACGTCCTCCGCGACGGGGGCCGTGTCCTCCGCGACAGGGGTCGTCTCCTCCGTGACGGGGGCCGTCTCCGGCTGTGCCTCGGGGGCGGGCTCTTCGGCCTCCGCGGGCGCCTCGGGGGCGACCGCCTCCTCGGGGGCGACCGGCTCCTCGGCCTGCTCCTCGCCCTGCTCCTCGGCCTGCGGGGCGTCGGCGGTGGGCGCCTCGTCGGCCTCGGGCTCGGTCTCGGCCTCGGGCTGGGGGGCCGGCTCGGGCAGGGCCTCGGGGGCCTCTTCCGGGACGAAGGGGATCTCCTCGGCGACCGCCTCGACGGGGGCCTCCTCGGGGACCTGCTCCTCCGCGGGCTGCTCCTGCGCCACGGCGACCGGCTCGGCCGGGACCCCGGCGGGGGGTTCCGCGACGAGCTCCGCGACGGGCTCGGGCTGCTCCTCGGGCTGCGGCTCGGCCTCGGGGGCCTGCGCGGCCTCCGGTGCCTGCTCGGCCTCGGGTACGGCCACGGGCTCCTCGGTCGGCGCGGGTCCGGCGGCCTCGGCCGTCGGCTCGCCCTCGCGCGGGGCGGGGACGGTGACCTGGACCTCGGGCGTCTCCGCCGGGGCCTCCGGTGCGGCCTCCTCGACGGCGACCGGGGCCACGGGCTCGGACGGCTCTTCCGGCACGGGGGTCGGCTCCGGCGCCGGAACCGGGGCCAGGTGGGGGGTCGTCGGGACGTTGCCCTCGACCTGGACGAACTGGCCGCTCTGCGGGACGACCGTTTCTGCGGGGAGGTCCGCGGTCTGCGGGGCCTCGGGCTCCTGCGGCTGCGCGGCCCACGGCTCGGCGCCCTGCGGCGCGAGCTGCTGGTCCTGCGCGATCTCGAAGTACTCGGGGCCGCCGGTCGGCGGACCCGGGTTCCGTACGGGCATCGGCACGGGGCCGGTCGCCACGAGCGGCTCGGGTGCGGGGACCGGCGCGGGCTGCGGGGCCGGCGCGGCGGCGGGGCCGCGGTCGGCCAGCGAGAGCACGACGCCGCCGGCCTCGGGCATGGGCGGGCCCATGTGCAGCGGGCGGCGGGGCGCCTGCGGGGCCGGAGCCGGCGGGGGCACCCGGACTCCGCTCAGGTCGACGGAGCCGGAGTCGCGGCCGGCGGCCTCGTGCGCGCCGGTGTCGAGGATGCCGGGCTCGTAGCCGTGGTGGGTGGGTGCCTGCTCCTGCGGGGCCACCGGGACGCCGTGCGCGGGGGTGCCGGTGAGCTGGTCCACCGGGACGCCGTGGGCGGGCGTGCCCGTCGGCTGGTCCACCGGGACGCCGTGCGCGGGGGTGCCGGTGAGCTGGTCCACGGGGACACCGTGGGCCGGGGTGCCGACGAGCGGGACACCGTGTGCCGGGGTGCCCATCGGCACGCCCGGCGGCGGGGTCTGGTGCTGCGGGGCCGTGAGGACGTCGGCAAGGGCGACGGAGTCCAGCGGGGCCGTGAGCGGGTCCGGCAGCGGGTCGGTGAGCGGGTCACCGACCGCGGCGGGCGCCTCGGGGGCCGCCGGGTGCACGGCCGGCACGCCCTGGTGGGGGGCCGACTGGTGCGGGACCGCGGGGGCCACCGGCGGCGGCACGGCGACCGGGGGCGCGGGCGCGACGCCCGGCGGGTGCTCGCTCCAGGCGCCCTGGGCGCCCGGCATCAGCAGAAGGTCGTCGTCCTCGGTGGTGTGCTCGGAGGGGTCCAGGAAGGTGTACGCGCCCGGTGCGGGGATGCCCGGCTGCTCGACCATGCCTGCGTTCTCCGGCAGCCCCTCGCCCGGGACCTGGCCGGTGTCCGTCATGCGTACCCCTCGCCCATCGCTTGTGCTCCTTCAGACCTGCGCCCGTCGACAAGAACGAGCGCGCGCGCCGCGCGGCACGAAGGACACGCGGACACCCACACATTGTCGCGGCCCCGGGCCCTCGTGGCAGGGAGATTTGCCACGGTGCGCTGTGGACTGCGCCACGTCGCGCGGTCCCCCCTTGTCGCGTACCACGTCAGCGGCGCAATGCGGCCACCCATTCAGGACATTGACGAACGAAGCGCCGAACATCCGGATGCGGTACAACAATCGGCCAGCCTACCTGCCCCGACGGGCGGCACGGTCACGGGTGGGGGGTGCCGGGACCAGGCGTGAGGGGTGCCGGGACCAGGCATGAGAGATGCCGGGACCAGGCCCGGGAGGGGCCGGGACTAGGCGTGGGCGGTGTCGGTCCTGCGGCCGGAGAGCAGGAAGACGACCGAACGCTCGCGTTCCGACCAGTCGTGCGGATCGAGTCCGACCGTCTGGAGGAGCAGGCTCTCGACGGTGTAGCCGCCGTCGGCGAGTGCGGCGCCGATCGCCTCGGCCTCGTCCCGGGTGGAGGCGTGCGCGACGATGCGTTCCGGCCGACGGTCGGTGCAGGCGGTGACGACGGCGACCCCGCCGGCCGCGATACGGACGACATCGGGCTCGGGCAGGTTCTCCAGGACGTGCGGGGCCCGGCCGCGCACGGTCTGGAGGGGTACGCCGTGGCGGCGGGCGGCCTGCTCGGTGCGGCCGCAGGCGGTCGGGTCGAGGTCCACGGCGATGACGGCGGCGCCGAAGCGGGCGGCCTCGACGGAGAAGGCGCCGCCCGCGCAGCCGACGTCCCAGACGAGGTCGCCGGTGCGGGGCCCGAGGCGGGCGAGCTGGGCGGCGCGCAGGGACGGGTCCTCGCCCGCGCGGGTCCGGGTGTCGCGCGGGGCGGGGTCGTACTCCTCCGTGGGCAGGCCCCAGCCCCGGACCGGGGGCGCCGCCGGGTCCTGGCCCATCAGCCAGGGGGCGGCGGGGGTTCCGCCCGCGGTGCCGCCGATGACGAGGACGACGTTCGGGTCGCGCCAGTTGTGGTCGGCGGCCTTGTCCGAGGTGAGGACGGATACCTGTTCGCGGTCGGTGCCGAGCTCCTCGCAGACGACGAAGGTGCGGTGGACGCCGTCGAGGAGCAGGGCGAGTTCGGCGGGTCCGGCGCCGGGCGAGGTGAGGACGGCGACCTTGGGGTGGGCGCGGCAGACGTTGACGGCGCGGCGCAGGGTGCGCTGGTGGGCGACGACGATCCGGGCGTCCTCCCAGGGCATGCCCGCGCGGGCGAACGCGGCGGCGACCGAGGACACGGCGGGGACGACCTCGACCTCGAGCCCGTGTTCGGGGGCGCGCAGGGTGCGGACGACGCCGAAGAAGCCGGGGTCGCCGTCGGCGAGGACGACGGCGGTCCCGCGGTGGCCGGCGATGCGGCGGGCGGCGAGGTCGACGCTGCCGAGGCGGATGCGTTCGGCGGCGGGCGGGACCTCGGGCAGCGCCAGATGGTGGGCGGCGCCCGCCACCAGGGTGGCGGCGGAGAGCGCGGACCGGGCCGCCGCGGTGAGGGGCGAGCCGTCCCAGCCGATCACCGTGACCCGGTCGGCCATTCGTCGTCTCCTGGTGTCGTCGCAGGTCGGGGGCGTGCCGAGCGTACCCCGGGTGGGGCCTCGGGGCTCAGCTCCAGTCGGTGTACGAGGAGTATCCGGCCTCGGCCATCTGGTCGGCGACGCCGTCGAGGTCCTCGGGGAGGAGGCCCCAGACGATGAAGTCGGTGCGCAGCTCGGTCCAGCTGCCGTCCTCGGTGCGGGTGCGGGCTATGCAGGCGTTGCGGAGCACGCCTTCGCTGATGCAGCCGATCTTCTGGGCGACCTGCTGGGAGGCGGTGTTGTCGGCGGCGGTGCGCAGTTCGAGGCGCTCGAACTTCTGGTCGCCGAAGAGCCACTGGGCGGTGGCGAGCGAGGCTTCGGAGGCGTAACCCTCACCGCGGGCCCAGGGGGCGACGATGTAGGAGAGTTCGGTGGAGCGGACCCGCCAGTCGGTCTTGCCCAGCTGGATGATGCCGACCAGGCGCTGGGTGAGGAACTCGGTGACGGCGAGGTCGATGCCGCGGCCCGCGGCGCGTTCGGCGGGCGCGTACTCGCTGATCCAGCGGCGGGCGGCCGCCTCGGTGAAGGGCTGGGGCACCGCGGTCCAGGCGCCGACGAGTTCGTCGTTCATCATCTCGGCGAGGGCGGGGGCGTCCGCCTCCTCGAGCGCGCGCAGCACCAACCGGTCCGTGTTGATGGAGATGTCCGGAAAGGTGGTAGTCATGCGCAGCTCCATGCCGTGAACCGTCCGAATCGACCGTGAACGCACAGCATGCAGCATGGGGGCGCCGGTGCGCATGGTCGGGTCGGTGTCGGGTGGGGGTGTGGCGAAGGCCCCGCGCACCGGACGGGGTGCGGGGGCCTTCCTGCTCAAGGACTGTACGGGGGAACCGGTCTGACGGTCCCTCGGACGCCGGAGTCTACTGGGCGGCGCCGAAGGCGGGGATGACCGAGCCCTTGTAGGTGTCCTCGATGTACTTCTTCACCTCGGGCGAGTTGAGGAGCTTCGCGAGCTTCTGCACGCGGGCGTCCTTCTCGTTGCCCTCCTTGACGGCCAGGAAGTTGGCGTACGGGTTGCCGTCCGCCTTCTCCAGGGCGATGGCGTCCGTGGCCGGGGAGAGCTTGGCCTCGATGGCGTAGTTGCCGTTGATGACGGCGGCGTCCACGTCGTTCAGGGCGCGGGGCACGGTGGCGGCCTCCAGCTCCTTGAACTCCAGGCCCTTCTTGTCGGTGATGTCGGAGAGCTTGGCGTTGGTGCCGACACCCGGCTTGATGGTGATCAGGCCGTTCTCGGCGAGCAGCTGGAGCGCGCGGCCCCCGTTGGTGGTGTCGTTGGGGACGGCGATGGTCTGGCCCGCCTTGATGTCCTTCACCGACTTGATGTTCTTGGAGTAGAGGCCCAGCGGCTCCAGGTGGACGTCGACCACCGGGACGATGTGGGTGTTGTTCTTCTTGTTGAAGTCGTCGAGGTACGGCTTGTGCTGGAAGAAGTTGGCGTCGACCTGGCCGGACTCGGTGGCGGTGTTCGGCAGGACGTAGTCCGTGAACTCCTTCACCTCCAGCTTCAGGCCGGCCTTCTCGGCCAGGTTGTCCTTGACGAAGTTGAGGATGTCGGCGTGCGGCGTCGGGGACGCGGCGACGACGAGCGCCTTGGAGGTGTCGCCGGAGCCGGCCGAGTCCTTGGACCCGGGGTCCGAGGAGGTGCCGCAGGCGCTGAGGCCGAGGGCGAGGGCTGCGGTGGCGGCGATACCGGCGGTGAGCTTGATGTTCTTACGCACGAAGAGTGCCTCTTTCCGGTGGTGCGGTGGTCGCCTGGACAACAAGTCCGGGCTGTTCTTCGAAAGGACGAAGTCTGGGTGGCCGGGGGGCCGTTACGCGGTGCGGCCCCGGCGGGCGAGGAGTCGTACGACTCCGTCGCCGATGAGCTGGACGACGGTCACGATCAGGACCAGGACCACGACGGTGACGAGCATGAACGTGGTGTCGAAGCGCTGGTATCCGTAGGTGACGGCCTTGGAGCCGAGGCCCTCGCCGCCGACCGCGCCGGCCATCGCCGAGTAGCCGATGAGGACGATGACCGTGGTGGTGACGCCCGAGATCAGCGAGGGCAGGGCCTGTGGGAGCAGCACCTTGCGGACGATGGTGGGGATGCCGCCGCCCATGGCCTGGACGGCCTCGACGAGCCCGTGGTCGACCTCGCGGATGGAGGTCTCGACGAGGCGGGCGAAGAAGGGGATGGCGCCGATGGCGAGCGGCACGATCATCGCGGTGGGGCCGATGAAGGTGCCGACGACGAGGGTGGTGAAGGGGATCAGGGCGATCAGCAGGATGATGAACGGCAGCGAACGCCCGATGTTCACGATCGCACCGACGACCTTGTTGACCGGCAGGTTCTGCAGCAGTCCGCCCTTGTCCGTGAGGACGAGGAGGACGCCGAGCGGAAGGCCGCCGAGCACGGTGACGACAGTGGCCCACAGGACCATGTAGAGGGTGTCGACGGTGCCCTGCTCCAGCAGCGGCTGCATCTCGGACCAGGTCACTTGGCACCTTCCTTCACGAGCAGGGTCGCCGCTTCCTGGACAACCGTTTCTTCGGTGAGCGTCTCCTCGACGACCTCGACCTGGAGGCCCTGCTCGCGCAGGAAGCCGACCGGGACGACGTTGTCCTCGTACCGTCCGGGAAGTTCGATCCGCATCCGGCCGATCTGGCGGCCGCCGACGGTGTCCATCGCCGCCCCGAGGATCGAGATGTCGATGTTGTACGTGCGGGAGAGCTGCGAGATCACCGGCTGGGTCGCGGCGTCGCCGTGGAAGGTGACGTCGACGACCGTGCGGTCGGGGCCGGTGTGGGCGCCGCTGACCGGGAAGAGTTCGGCCGCCAGCTGGGAGCCGGGGGTGGCGAGCAGTTCGCTCACGGTGCCGGACTCGACGATCCGGCCCTTCTGCATCAGCGCGGCCGAGTCGCAGATCGTCTTGACGACGTCCATCTCGTGCGTGATGAGCAGGACGGTGAGGCCGAGCTGCTGGTTGAGGTCGCGCAGCAGCTGGAGGATGGAGCGGGTGGTCTCCGGGTCGAGGGCGCTGGTGGCCTCGTCGGAGAGCAGGACCTTGGGCTCGCCGGCCAGGGCGCGGGCGATGCCGACGCGCTGCTTCTGGCCGCCGGAGAGCTGGCCGGGGTAGGACCTGGCCTTGTCGGCGAGGCCGACCAGGTCGAGGAGTTCGAGGGCGCGGCGGGAGCGCTCGGCTCCGGAGACGCCGAGGATCTCCAGGGGAAGCTCGATGTTGTCCTTCACCGTGCGGGAGGACAGCAGGTTGAAGTGCTGGAAGACCATGCCGATGCTGCTGCGTGCCCGGCGCAGCTCCTTGCCCGCGCGGCGGCCCTTGCCGGCGAGGGCGGTGAGGTCCACGCCGTCGACGGTCACGGTGCCGGAGGTGGGGCGCTCCAGGAGGTTGACGCAGCGGATGAGCGAGGACTTGCCGGCGCCGCTCTGGCCGATGACGCCGAACACCTCGCCCTCGCGGACGTGGAGGTCGACACCGTCCAGAGCGGTGACCTGTCGGCCGCGCGACTCGTAGACCTTGGTCAGGCCCGAAGTGGTGATCACAGGGGGTTTCCGTCACTGTCGAGTGCGCGACGCGGGGTCCGTCGTGCACGGGGCATTCGTCTTCGGACAGGCAGGCGCACGGAGGCCGGTCCGGCGGGTGGCCGGAGTCTCGGCGGTGCGCTGGGGCGGGCACGGTCCGTCGCCGGAAGGCGGGAGGAACGGCACGGCCGTCGGTCTCGCTTCGGGGCGCGAAACTCAGGCGGGGACCCTCAGAAGGCGCACATTCGACACATACAACGAGCACCGGGCGTGTGGATCGCCTCGGTCGCAAGGGTGCGGCTGCTCGTCGTGGTCATGTCTGCAAGTAAAGCATGCGCAGGTGCGAACGAAAGGGGGCTGTCCGAATAGCGGACGTCATTGAGACGCCATGCGGACACTCCGGAGGCCCTCGTTCCGCCCGCTCTGCCCGTGTGGCCTGCGGGGACGGGCACCTCACGCCGGGGCCCGCGAGGGGCGCGCCGGGGCGGTCACGGGCGTCGGCTGTGGCACAGGCCACGGTCCGCGCGGCTGCCCGCGGCGACGGCGCGGGGGGCGAGCGCATCGGGCCATTCGCACCGTAATACCCTCGGGCGCATGCTTGACGCCCTGACGGTCGCGGTCTCCGTGGCCGCGCTCGCCCTCGCCGCCTGGTGCGGCTTCGCCGCCTTCCGCGACCAGTCGACCAAGGACTGGCACTTCATCGGCATGGCCGTGGTGACCTTCCTCGTCCTGGTCCAGCTGATCGTCGGGATCGTGCAGCTGACGCGCGGCGAGAAGGCCGAGGAGGGCGCGACGATCTTCGTCGCCTATCTGCTGGGGGCGCTGTGCGCGGTGCCCATCGCCGGCTTCATGTCGCTCGCGGAGCGCAGCCGGTGGGGTTCGGCCACGGTGGCCGCCGGCGCGGTCGTCCTGGCCGTGCTCGAAGTGCGTCTCCACGACATCTGGACGGTGGGCTGACCATGACCGGGACGCAGGAGAAGGCGGCACAGGGCACGAAGGCCCGTCTCGTCACGGGCCCGGGCATCCTGCTGGTCTGGCTCTACGGCGTGATGTCGGTCGGCGCGGTCTCGCGCTCGATCTACCAGATCGCCACCGAGTTCGACCGGGCGCCGCTCGCGTACACCCTGTCGGCGGTGGCCGCCGTCGTCTACGCCTTCATCACCTACACGCTGGTGCGGGGCGGGGAGAGGGCCCGCAGGGCGGCGCTGGTGTGCTGCGCCGCCGAGCTCACGGGCGTACTGATCGTGGGGACCTGGACGCTGCTCGAGCCGTCCGCCTTCCCGGACGCGACGGTCTGGTCGGACTACGGCTACGGCTATCTCTTCATTCCGGTCCTGCTGCCGCTGAGCGGCATCTGGTGGCTGCGCCGGTCGCGTACCGCGACGGCCGCCTGAGTCAGGCCGCGGCCTTCTCCAAGGTCACCAGGGTGAGCTTGGGGCCGAGCTCGCGGGTGGCTACCTGCGCGTACCCCTTGCTGCGGTAGAGGCGCAGGTTGCCCTCGCTGCGGTGGCCGGTGAAGAGCTGGAAGCGCTTGGGCGACGGAGCCGGCTGCACGGCCGCGTCGGCCGTCTCGGCGAAGTGGCGCTCGATGCCGTCGAGAAGGCGGCCGCCGAGGCCGTGCCGCTGCATCCGCGGGTGCACGATCAGCTTGGCGATCCGTACCGTGCCGTCGTCGTCGAGCCGGGCCCGTACGGAGGCGACGACCTCGTCACCGAGCCGGGCCACCAGCCCGTACCCCTCGGCCAGTTCCGCGCGCAGGGCGTCGAGCGACTGGGTGAGCGGTTCGATGGACCAGTCCCCGTAGAGCTCCGCCTCGCTCTGGTAGCAGAGGTACTGCAGCTTCAGGATGTGCTCCGCGTCCGCCGCGTCCGCCGCTGAGATGGTCACACTCAGGCCCATGTGTGCACGCCTCCCGCTCATCTGTCGATCATCGGTTTACCGCACCCTTCCCCGTCGGCCGGGGGCGGGAACCTCTGCAGCCAGCATTCTGCGCAGGCATCCCAGGCAACGGGAACGCATCGGCCCCAGACTGCCCTGTGAGATACCCAACTCTCCTGCGATTTCCCGGTACGTGGGGTCCTCGGGATCGAGCATCGCGGTCAGCACCCGGGGGCAGCGGCCGGGGGTCCTGGTGACGGCGGCGCGCAGGGTGCGGCGGCCCTCGGCGGCCATCAGCGAGTGCTCGGGGGAGCCCTGGGGCCCGGAGGTGCCCGGGTCGTGGCCGGGCTCGTCGCGGTAGGGGCGTTCGCGGTCGCTCGTCCTGCGGGCCCGGCGGGCCTCCGCGCGCACCGCGCGGCGCAGCCACTCGGCGGGGCGCTCGGGGGCGGTGCCCGTGTCGCGGAGCTGCTCCAGGAGGCGGAGCCAGACGGCCTGTTCCAGGTCGCTCGGCTCGACACCGGCGGCCGGCGCCTCGGCGTCCGACTCGGCGGCGAGCAGGGGGGCGAGGGCGGCGAGGAGCCCGGGGGCGGCGTCCTCGACGGACTCGGGGTACATGGGGGTGGTCACGGGTGCGGTCACGGGGGTCGTCATGCACCGCAACATGCCGGGGCACGCGGGCATGGTTGCGGTTCGGGCGCCAAACCACCCGGGAGGAGGTCGTGCGGGCCCGATCGGCGGACCCGCACGGTCCTCGTGGACGCGGCGGTCAGTCGCGGGCGGTGAGGTCCGCGGCTCCCAGCAGGGCGGTGTCCGGGTTGTCGGAGAAGATGCCGTCGATCCCCGTCTCCAGGTAGCGCTGCAGGGCCCCGAAGGAGTCCCCGTACGCCGTCGGGTCCGTGCCCCTGCGGAAGTCCGCGGGCAGGAAGGAGTTCTCGTTGCGGTGGGTGTACGGGTGGAGGATCAGGCCCTGCGCGTGCGCGTCGCGGACCAGGGTGGTCGGGTCGCCGAGGCGGCCGCTCGCGTCCTTGGGGATCACCAGGTCGAGCGTGGGGCCGATGCCCTTGGCGTACGAGGCGATCCAGCGCAGGCCCTGGGGCGTGACCAGGTCGGCGACGGTCCGCGGGTCCCCGGCCCGGACGAAGTCCCAGGGGCGGCTGGTCGCGCCGGAGAGCAGGACCACGCCGGGCGAGTCGACCAGCTTCGCGAGCCGCTGGATGCTGGTCGGCTCGAAGGACTGCAGGAACACCGGGGAGTCGGCGCGGTGGCGGCCGTACCGGCGGAGCAGCTTGGCGAGGCGCTCCTCGAGGCCCAGGCCGAGGGAGCGGAAGTAGGTGGGGTGCTTGGTCTCGACGTGGAGCCAGATCTCGCGGCCCCGGCGTCGGCCCTCCTCCTCGGCCCAGCGCAGCACCTCCTCGAAGGTGGGGACCGCCCAGCGGCCGTCGTAGAGGGTGTTCTCCTGGCGAACGGCCGGAATGCGCTCCTTGGCGCGGAGGGTCTTGAGCTCGGCGAGCGTGAAGTCCTCGGTGAACCAGCCGGTGAGGGAGACGCCGTCGACGCTCTTGGTGGTCTTCCGGGACGCGAACTCCGGGTGGTCGGCGACGTCGGTGGTGCCGGTGATGTCGTTCTCGTGACGGCAGACCAGGTGCCCGTCCTTGGTGGGGACGAGGTCCTGCTCGATGACGTGGGCGCCGAGGTCCAGGGCGTGCCGGTAGGAGCCGAGGGTGTGCTCGGGGCGGTAGCCGCTGGCGCCCCGGTGGGCGATGACGGTGGGGACGGGCAGGGAGCGGTAGCCGCGGCCGTGGCCCCGGCCCGCCGCGGCGGACGGGGCCTCGACGGTCCCCGACGCCGCCGCCTGTGCCTCGCCGCCGCCGGCGGCGAGGGTCGTGGAGGCGCCGAGGACGGTGGCGCCCGCCGCTCCGAGAACCGTGCGCCGGGCCGGGATCCGGCGTTCGCCCTGGGTCATGTGGTGTCCTCCTGTGTCATGTCCCGCACCTGTCGACGGGTGCCCCCGACGCTAGGCATCGGGGCCCTACGGGCGGCAGACCTACGCCGAACATGGCGGAAACACACGTCAACACTGCGTATCCACTCGGTGAACCCGATGTGCGCACGGACGTGACCCGCGAGTATCGTCGCCAGCTGCACCGTCAGCTCGACTGACCCGCGTCCCACCGGAGGAACCGTTGTCCCGTCTCGCGATCATCAAGGCAGTGCTCGGGCCGGTCATGCGCCTGATGTTCCGCCCCCGCGTGGAGGGCGCCGAGAACATCCCGGGGACCGGTCCCGTCATCCTCGCCGGCAACCACCTGACCTTCATCGACTCGATGATCATGCCGATCTGCCTGGACCGTCCGGTCTACTTCATCGGCAAGGACGAGTACGTGACGGGCAAGGGCGTCAAGGGCCGGGCGATGGCCTGGTTCTTCACCAGCGTCGGCATGATCCCGGTGGACCGGGACGGCGGCCGCGGTGGTGTGGCGGCCCTGATGACCGGCCGCCGGGTCCTCGAGGAGGGCAAGATCTTCTCGATCTACCCGGAGGGCACCCGCTCCCCCGACGGCCGTCTGTACCGGGGCCGTACGGGCATCGCGCGGCTCACCCTGATGACGGGCGCGCCGGTGATCCCGTTCGCGATGATCGGCACCGACAAGATCCAGCCGGGTGGCGCGGGCTTCCCGCGTCCGGGCCGGGTGACGGTCCGCTTCGGCGAGGCGATGGAGTTCTCGCGGTACGACGGGATGGACCGCGACCGCTATGTGCTGCGGGCGGTGACGGACTCGGTGATGGCCGAGGTCATGCGGCTCTCGGGCCAGGAGTACGTGGACATGTACGCCACCAAGGCGAAGGCCGCGTAGTCCCCGCGGACGACCGCTCGGTCCTGAGGGACAGGTGACGGTGCCCCGTACGGCCTTCCGGCCGTACGGGGCACCGTCGTATACGTCGGCGTCAGTGCTCGACGCCGTCCTCCAGCTTCTGGCCCTTGAGCAGGAACCAGGCCGCGACCGCCGTCGCGAGGAGGACCGCCGCGCCGACGCCGGCCGCGATCCGCAGACCGTCGACGAAGGCCTCCTGGGCGGCCGACACCAGGGCCGTCGCCGTGTCGGGGGCGAGGGCGCCGGAGGCCTCGACCGCGCCGCCGAGCGATTCGTGGGCGGCGGACGCCACGTCCGAGGGGACGTCGGCCGGCGTGGCGAAGCCCCGGTAGACGCCCGTCACGATCGAGCCGAGGACGGCGATGCCGAGCGCGGCGCCCAGTTCGTACGCGGTCTCGGAGACCGCTGAGGCGGAGCCGGCCTGGTCCTTCGGGACGCTGGACAGGATCACGTCCGCGGTGACGGTGAAGGCGAACCCGGCGCCCACGCCGACCACGAGCAGAGCCGCACCGAGGAGTGGGTAGCCGGTGTGCTGGTCGAGCGTCGTCAGGACCGCGAGCGAGAGGCCGACCGCCGCGAGACCGCCGGCCACCACGGACCGTACGGAGAAGCGGCGGGCCACCAGACCCGCGATCAGACCGGCCGTGACCGCGCCGACCGCCGCCGGGAGTTCGGCGAGGCCGGCCTCGAGGGGCTGCCGGCCCTGGACCAGCTGGAAGAACTGGGACAGGAAGAACACGAGGCCGGAGAGGCCGAGGATGGTCAGCAGGTCGGCGAGTACGGCGCCCGAGAACCCGCGGTGGCGGAACAGCCGCATGTCCAGGAGCGGCGCGGGCAGGGTCAGCTGCCGGCGGACGAACCAGGTCAGGGCACCGGCACCGGCCAGGGCGGCGACGCCCGCGTCCGCGGTCAGGCCGTGCGAGGCCAGTTCCTTGATCGCGTAGACGATGCCGATCAGGCCGACGAGGGAGAGCGCGACGCTCGGCAGGTCCCAGGGACCCGGGCTGGGGTTCTTGGACTCCGGAATCAGCTTGATGCCGACGAAGACGAGGACCGCCATGACGGGCAGGTTGATGAGGAAGACCGAGCCCCACCAGAAGTGCTCCAGGAGGAAGCCTCCGACGACCGGTCCGACGGCGGCGCCGGCCGAGGCCATGGCGCCCCAGATGCCGATGGCGAGGCTGCGCTCGCGCGGGTCGTGGAAGAGGTTCCGGATGAGCGCCAGGGTGGACGGCATCAGGGTCGCGCCAGCGACGCCGAGCAGGGCGCGCGCCACGATCATCATCTCGGGGCTGGTCGCGTAGGCGTTCAGCACCGAGACGGCGCCGAAGGCGGTGGCTCCGATCAGGAGCAGCTTCTTGCGGCCGATGCGGTCGCCGAGGCTGCCCATGGAGACCAGGAGTCCGGCGATGACGAAGGAGTAGACGTCACCGATCCAGAGGAGCTGGGTGCCGGACGGCTTCAGGTCCTCGGAGAGGAAGGGGGTGGCGAGTCCCAGCACCGTGGCGTCGACCGCCACGAGGAGGACGGCCAGGACGAGAACGGAGAGGGCGAGCCACCGGCCGGGGCGGCGCACGCCCTCGGTATGGTCCGTGGTCCTGAGGGTGCTGACGGTCACTTCTCCACGCTCCTGCGCGCTCCGCCGAGCAGCAGCTCGGCGATCATGTACTGAAAGTCCTTGGCGGCGACCCTGCCGTCCTGCACGGCCCAGGCGCCGGAACCGACGAGCCCGTAGAAGGCCTCGGTGAGCCAGGCGGGGGTCAGATCGATCCGGAAGGCGCCGCTCTCCTGTCCGCTCCGGAAGAGCGCGGAGACGCGGGCGTCGATGCGGGCCCAGCCGACGTGCTGCTGGTCGCCCTCGAAGAGCTGGTTCTCGGTGACGAGGAACGACAGCAGGGGTGCGACGTGCTCCACCTCGGCGACGAGCCGGCGCAGGGCCTCGTCTTCGGGCCCGTCGTCGAGCCCGGCCCGGTCGAGGGCGCCTTCCATCTCCTGCAGCCCGTGCTCTTCGAGCGCCCTCACCAGGGCGTCCCGTCCGGCGAAGTGCCGGTGCAGCGTGGCGCGGCCGATTCCGGCGGACCGGGCGACCTCGTCCATCGTGGCGGTCGCCTTGCGGGAGAGCAGGGCGGCGGCTGCGTGGAGCACCTGGGTGCGATCGACTGACATGAGACGACCATACACCGAATGAGACGTTCATGTCTCATTCAATAATTCGACGCCTCACCCGGGCGGGAACGGAATGCTGTGAACATGACGAAGCCACTGCTGCTGATCGACGTCGACGGGCCGCTGAATCCCTACGCGGCGCAGCGCGAGCGGCGCCCCGAGGGGTATGCGACCCACCGGATGCGGCCGGGCGGCTGGTTCGGGACGAAGCCGCTGCGGGTGTGGCTGAATCCGGCGCACGGGGGTGAGCTGCGCGCGCTGGCGGAGGCGTACGAGCTGGTCTGGGCGACGACCTGGAAGGGCGAGGCGAACGACTGGATCGGGCCGCATCTGGGTCTGCCCGAGCTGCCGTTCGTCGACTGGCCCGTGATGCACGGAAAGGCCCCTCGCGGGACCTTCTGGAAGACGCAGTACATCCTGGAGTACGCGGCGGGGCGGCCGTTCGCCTGGGTGGACGACGACATCACCCCGTACGACCGGGAGTTCGTGGAGCAGAACCACCTCGCCGCCGCCCTGCTGCTGCACGTCGATCCCCGGCTGGGACTGCTCCGGCCGGACTTCGACGCGCTCGCGGACTGGGCGGCGGCGCTGTGACGCGCCGAGGGGAGCGGGTTACTTCTTCTTGGCGGCGGCCCAGGCGTGCTGGATCACCAGGTCGGCCTTGACCTCGACGAGCTGGACGGCGACCGCCGAGGGGGCGGTGCCGCCCCGGCCGTTGCGGGAGGCGAGGGCGCCGGGGACGTCGAGGACCGTGCGGACCTCGGGGGTGAGGTGCTCGGAGATCTTGGCGAACTGCTCGTCCGTCAGCTCGTCCAGCTCCTTGCCCTCGGACTCGGCGACCTTCACGCACTCACCGGCCACCTCGTGCGCCACCCGGAACGGCACACCCTGCTTGACCAGCCACTCCGCGATGTCGGTCGCGAGCGAGAAGCCGGCCGGGGCCAGCTCCTCCATGCGCTCCCGGTTCACGGTGAGCGTGGCCATCATGCCGGTGAAGGCGGGCAGCAGGACCTCGAGCTGGTCACAGGAGTCGAAGACCGGCTCCTTGTCCTCCTGGAGGTCCCGGTTGTAGGCCAGCGGGAGCGCCTTGAGCGTGGCGAGGAGTCCGGTGAGGTTGCCGACGAGGCGGCCGGACTTGCCCCGGGCGAGCTCGGCGATGTCCGGGTTCTTCTTCTGCGGCATGATCGACGAGCCGGTGGAGAAGGCGTCGTGGAGGGTCACGAAGGAGAACTCCTTCGTGTTCCAGATGATGATCTCCTCCGCGATCCGCGACACGTTGATGCCGATCATCGCGGTGATGAAGGCGAACTCGGCGACGAAGTCGCGGGAGGCCGTGCCGTCGATCGAGTTGCCGACCGAGCCGCGCTCGAAGCCGAGGTCCTTGGCGACCGCCTCCGGGTCGAGCCCGAGGGAGGAGCCGGCGAGGGCGCCGGAGCCGTACGGGGAGACGGCCGTCCGGGTGTCCCACTGCCGCAGCCGCTCGGCGTCCCGGGAGAGGGACTGGGCGTGGGCCAGGACGTGGTGGGCGAAGAGCACCGGCTGGGCGTGCTGGAGGTGCGTGCGGCCGGGCATGGCGACGTCCGCGTGCGCCTCGGCGAGGCCGACGAGGGCGTCCTGGAGGTCGGCGACGAGGCCGCCGATGATCCGCGCGTGGTCGCGCAGGTACATCCGGAAGAGGGTGGCGACCTGGTCGTTGCGGGACCGGCCGGCGCGCAGCTTGCCGCCGAGGTCGGGGCCGACGCGCTCCAGGAGACCCCGCTCCAGGGCGGTGTGGACGTCCTCGTCCGCGATGGTGCCGACGAGGGTGCCGTCGGCGACGTCCGCCTCAAGCCGGTCGAGGCCGGCGAGCATGCCGGTCAGCTCGTCGTCGGTGAGCAGCCCGGCCTTGTGCAGCACGCGCGCGTGGGCGCGGGAGCCGGCGATGTCGTACGGCGCGAGGCGCCAGTCGAAGTGGACCGACGCGGAGAGCTTCGCCAGGGCCTCGGCAGGACCGTCGGCGAACCGTCCGCCCCAGAGCCGGACATCACCGTTGTTGCTGCTCACTGCTGCTCCTCAGTCTTCGCGACCATCGACATGCATGAGTATGCAGAACTCTGCATGATTCGTCAATCCATGCGGGGGGCCGCTCCGCCCAGAGGCGGAATATTCGCAGGTGGAGGGCGCGGGGCAGCACTACAGTCCGGCGCATGACACCGCCCGAACCGCTGCCTCCCCTGCTTCCCACCCGACGCCGCTCCCCCGGAGAACGACTGCTGCACGGAAAGGGCATCGCCAAGGCCGTGGAAGCGGGCCGCGCCGAGGACTGGGCGAGCCTCGACCAAGGTGTCGCGGTGCATACGTGGCGGCCGGGCCCGCGCTGGTCGAGGGGCCGCGTCCGGGTCGGCTTCCACTGGTTCGACGACCGTGAACTGGCGGACTGGACGAAGGCCCCGCACTGGCACGAGACCGGACCGGGCGGCGGACCGGGCGGGGTCGCCGCCTGGTCCGTACCGCCCACCGAGTCCGAGATCGCGCTGGCCCTCTGCCACGCCGACCCCCGGCTCCGCGCCGCCGCGCTCCGGCTCGCCGAGGACGGCGCGCTGCCCGCCGCCGCACTGCCGCTCGTCCTCGTCCGGTGCGCCGACACGGACGGTACGGTCCGCGAGCTCGCCCGCACGGTCCTGAGCGGGGCACTCGGCGGGACCGACGCCGCGGCGGACGCAGCCGCACGGGCCCTGGTGCCGCTCGCACTGCTCCTGGACCTGCGCCGGCACGGGGGCTGGGCGCGGGAGACGGTCCTCGCCCGGACCGGCCGGGACGGCGAGACGGTGGCGGCGGCCGTGGCCCAGCTGCTGACGAGCCGCCGCTACGCATGCCGCAGGGCCGGGGTGCGGGCCGCCGTCTCAGCGGGACTGCTGGACGCCGCCGGGGCGTACGCGACGGCCGAGCGGGACACCGACGTGGGCGTCGCGGGAGAGGCGGTGCGCGCGGCGGTACGGCTCGACCGACGGGCCCTGGAGGAAGTGGCGGACGGTACGACCCGCGAGCACGTCCTCGCCCGCTTCCACGCCTTCATGGGGCTCCGCCGGGACCCCGCCCTCGGACGCGCGGCCCTCGCCACGGCCCGCGAGGAGGGCCTCCTCGGGCCCGAGGACCTGGCGCGGCTCGCCGTCTCCCACCACGACCGGGTCGCCCGGCGCGCCGCCCTCGCCGCCCTGCTGGACGAGCACGACCCGAGCCCGTTCCTCGACGAGCTGGCCACCGCTCGCGACGCCTCCGTACGGGTCGCGGCCGTGGAACGGCTGCGGTCAGCCGGGCGGGGCGACGACCTCGTACGGCATCTGACGGACTCGCACGCCCCGGTGCGCGCCCTCGCGCGCCGGGAGCTGCGGGCGGCGGGGCTCGATCCGTATCCGGTGTACCGCGCCCTGTGCGCCGACCCGGCGACCGTCACCCCGGCGGCGGTCAGCGGGCTCGCCGAGCGTCGGGACCCCGAGGACGTCCCGCTCTTCCACGAGCTGTCCCGGCACGCCCTGGGGCCGGTACGCGCCCGGGCGCTCTGCGTGCTGCGCATGCTGGGCGCCCTGCCCGGCGACGGGCCGGTGGCCTTCGCCGACGACCCGGACCGGACCGTGCGGAAGACCGTCCTCAGGGCCGTACGCCGTCACCCCGAGGCCTTGCGCGTCCTCCTCACCGCGGCGCACGGGGACGTACGGGCCGCGGCGCTGGACCTGCTCCGGTCCCGGCACGGCCTCGACTGGCGGGAGACCGTGCCCTTCCTGGAGGACCCCGCGGCGAGCGTGACACGGGTGGCGAGAGCCGCGGTGGGGTGGAACAAGTGCGAACTCCCGCTCTCCTTCCTGCTCGATCTGGCGGCACCCGGCCGGCCGCATGCCCAGCGCGCCGCCGGTCTCGCCCTGATGCACGACGACGAAGCGAGGCTCCTCGCCGCACTGCGGCTGGCCGACGACCCCGACGTCACCCTGCGCTGGACGGCACGCCGGGACGTCGTTGGGGAGCTGCGCCGGCTGGACGAAGAGGTCCGCGGCCCGTACGGGGACGAGATCCGGCGGCTCGTCGAGCACCACGCCGCCGAACTTCCCGGCTGGCAGGAGGAGATACGGCGGCGGTACCGGACGGCGAGGGGGCGCTGAGACACGGCGGCGGGACCGGGCGGCGGGTCGCTGAGACACGGAGACCGCTGGGCGAGACGCTCTCCCCCGGGAACCACCTGTCCGAGAGAATCAGGCCATGGGAAAAACGTACGAACGTATCGACGGGCGGCTCCGGGCCTTCATAGAGGCCCAGCCGGTGTACTTCACCGCCACCGCGCCCCTCTCCGGGGACGGTCATGTGAACCTCTCCCCCAAGGGCCGCCGGGGCACGCTCGTGGTGCTCGACGAACTGACCCTCGCCTACGTCGACTTCGGAGGCAGCAGCGCCGAGACCATCGCTCATCTGCGGGAGCCGGGGAACGGGCGGATCACCCTCATGTGGACCGCGTTCTCCGGCCCGCCGACCGTCGTGCGTGTGCACGGCACCGGCGAGGCCGTGTTCCGGGACGACCCGCGCTGGCCCGAACTGTTCGCCCGGTTCCCCGCCGAGGCCGTCGAGGGCCAGGGCAGCGCGCGGGCGATCGTCGTCGTCCACGCCCGACGGGTCAGCGACGCCTGCGGGTTCGCCGTCCCGCTGATGGAGTACCAGGAGGAACGAACCCTGCACGCCGAGTACTTCAACCGGAAGACGGACGAGGAGTTCAACACGTACTGCGAGGGCAAGGACCACATCGCCGACAGCCTCGACGGGCTGCCCGCCCTGCCGCTGCCCCTGCCGCCGCTGCCCGCCACGTAACCACGGCCCGCCGCCCGGCCCCGCCATCCACGCGTGGCACGCCCCCACGCCCTAGCCTCACCGCCATGCGCAACCTTCTGCTGCTCGGCGCCGCCCTGCTCTCCCTGGGCGCCGTGCCCGCACCCGCGGCCCCCGCGCCCGCACCGCTGCCCGCGCGGATGGCCGACACGGGCGGCGGCTCCCAGCTGATCACCGCGGAGGCCACGGACACCCGGGCCACCAGCGGCACCCTGAGCTGGTGGGACCGGCGCGACGGCCGGTGGGTGAGGGCCGGGTCGGCGCCCGCCCGGTTCGGGGCGAAGGGGCTCGCCGAGGGCGAGCGGCGGCGGCAGGGCACGAACACCACGCCCACCGGGCTCTACCGGCTGCCGTACGCCTTCGGGATCGAGCCCGCGCCCGCGGGGACCTCGTACCGCTACGCGCGCGTGACCCAGCGGTCCTGGTGGTGCCAGGACAACGACTCCCGCGCGTACAACCGCTGGGTCGAGGGCCTCCCCCGGGACTGCCGGGCCGCCGAGGCCGAGCACATGGTCACGTACCGCCGTCAGTACGCGCACGGGCTCGTCATCGGCTTCAACTACGACCGGCCGGTCCGCGGACGCGGCGCCGGGATCTTCCTGCACGTCAACGGGCGCGGGGCGACCGCGGGTTGTGTGTCCGTCCCGGCGGACGCGATGCGCGCGGTGCTCGCCTGGGCCGATCCCGCGCGCCGACCGCACATCGCCGTCGGAACGCGGGGCGGTCCGACGGCGATCACGCGCTACTGAGTCGTGCCTACTTCTGAGCCAGCTTCAGCAGGTGGTCCGCGAGCGCCTGGCCGCCCGCCGGGTCACGGCTGATGAGCAGCAGGGTGTCGTCGCCCGCGATCGTGCCGAGGATCGCGTGCAGTTCGGCCTGGTCGATGGCCGACGCGAGGAACTGTGCGGCGCCCGGCGGGGTCCGCAGGACCACAAGGTTGGCCGAGGCCTCGGCGGAGATCAGCAGTTCGCCGGAGAGGCGCCGCATGCGCTCCTCCTTCGCGGACTCGCCGAGCGGGGCCTGCGGGGTGCGGAAGCCGCCCTCGCTCGGCACCGCGTAGATCAGCTCGCCGCCGGTGTTGCGGATCTTCACCGCGCCCAGCTCGTCGAGGTCGCGGGAGAGCGTCGCCTGGGTGACGCTCAGCCCGTCGTCCGCGAGGAGCTTGGCGAGCTGGCTCTGCGAGCGCACCGGCTGCCGGTTGAGGATGTCGACGATCCTGCGGTGGCGAGCGGTGCGGGTCTGCGGAACCGACGGCCCTCCGTGCTCGTTCTCCTGCGCGTCGGTCATCGTCGTCTCATTCTCCGGTTCGTCCTTGCCCGTTCGCCACGTCGAGGACTCCGGGCAGGGCCTGGAGGAAGGCGTCCGCCTCGGCGTCGGTGAGGACCAGCGGAGGCATGATCCGTACGACATCGGGGGCGGGCGCGTTCACCAGGAGGCCGGCGTCCTGAGCCGCCTGCTGCACCTGAGGTGCGAGGGACTCCGTGAGCACGATACCCAGCAGGAGGCCCGCACCACGGACGTGGGAGACCAGAGGGTGGTTCAGACCTTCGATTCCCTGCCTCAGCCGCTCCCCGACCGCCTTCACGTGGTCGAGGGCCGCGTCGGCGCCGAGGGTGTCGAGAACGGCGATTCCGGCGGCGCAGGCGACCGGGTTGCCACCGAAGGTGGTGCCGTGGTGGCCGGGCGCGAAGAGGTCCGCGGCGGGGCCGAAGGCGACGGTCGCGCCGAGCGGGAGGCCGCCGCCGAGGCCCTTGGCCAGGGTCACGACATCGGGCTCGACGCCCTCGTGGGCCTGGTACTCGAACCAGTGGCCGCAGCGGCCGATGCCGGTCTGCACCTCGTCGAGGACGAGGAGGGTGCCGGTGGCGCGGGTGATCTCCCGGGCCGCCTTCAGATAGCCGGCCGGCGGGACGACGACGCCGTTCTCACCCTGGATGGGCTCGATGATCACGAGGGCGGTGTCCTCGGTGACGGCGGCGCGCAGCGCCTCCACGTCCCCGTACGGCACATGTGTCACGTCGCCGGGCAGCGGCAGGAACGGGGTCTGCTTGCCGGGCTGGCCGGTGAGCGCCAGGGAGCCCATGGTCCGGCCGTGGAAGCCGCCCCGGGTGGCGACCATGTGGGACCGGCCGGTGAGCCGGCCGATCTTGAAGGCGCCTTCGACGGCCTCGGCGCCCGAGTTGCAGAAGAACACCTTGCCGGGCCGGCCGAAGAGGGCGAGGAGCCGCTCGGCGAGGGCGACGGGCGGCTCGGCGACGAAGAGGTTGGAGACATGGCCGAGGGTCCGGATCTGCCGGGTGACCGCCTCGACGACCGCCGGGTGGCCGTGCCCGAGGGCGTTGACCGCGATGCCGCCGACGAAGTCCAGGTACTCGTTGCCGTCGGCGTCCCAGACCCTGGCGCCGTCACCGCGGACGAGGGGCAGCCGGGGGGTGCCGTAGTTGTTCATCAGCGAGCCCTGCCACCGCTGGGTCAGCTGCTCGTTGCCGGGCTCCGTGGTGCCGCTCATCAGTCCCCCTGTCCGTCCGGCACGACCATCGTGCCGATGCCCTCGTCGGTGAAGATCTCCAGCAGGATCGAGTGCTGGACCCGGCCGTCGATCACGCGGGCCGTGGTGACCCCGTTGCGTACGGCGTGCAGGCAGCCCTCCATCTTGGGGACCATGCCGCTGGAGAGCTCGGGCAGCAGCTTCTCCAGCTGGCTCGCGGTGAGCCGGCTGATGACCTCGTCGCTGTGCGGCCAGTCCTCGTAGAGGCCCTCGACGTCGGTCAGGACCATCAGCGTCTCGGCGCCCAGCGCAGCAGCGAGTGCCGCAGCCGCCGTATCAGCATTGACGTTGTAGACATGTCCGTCGTCCTGGGAGCGGGCGATGGAGGAGATGACCGGGATCCGGCCGTCCTCCAGGAGGGCCTGGATGGCGCCGGTGTCGATGGCGGTGATCTCACCGACCCGGCCGATGTCGACCTGCTCGCCGGCGATGACCGGCCGGTGCTTGGTCGCGGTGATGGTGTGGGCGTCCTCGCCGGTGAGACCGACGGCGAGCGGGCCGTGCTGGTTGAGCAGCCCGACGAGCTCGCGCTGGACCTGGCCGGCGAGGACCATCCGTACGACGTCCATGGCGTCCTCGGTGGTGACCCGCAGGCCTGCCTTGAACTCGCTGACGATGCCGTGCCGGTCGAGGGCGGCGCTGATCTGGGGGCCGCCGCCGTGCACGACGACCGGCTTGAGGCCGGCCTGGCGCAGGAAGACGACGTCCTGGGCGAAGGCGGCCTTCAGGTCCTCGTCGATCATGGCGTTGCCGCCGAACTTGATGACGACCGTCTTGCCGTTGTGCCGCGTGAGCCAGGGCAGGGCCTCGATGAGGATCTGGGCCTTGGGGAGCGCGGTGTGCTTCCGGGTCGTGCTCTCGGGGGCCTGCGCAGTCTCAGGAGTCTCTGGGGCCTGAGGGTTCTGGGGGGTCTGGGGGTCGCTCATGACGAGTACGCGCTGTTCTCGTGGACGTAGTCGGCGGTGAGGTCGTTCGCCCAGATGACGGCGGACTCGGTGCCGGCGGCGAGGTCGGCGGTGATGGTGACCTCCCGGTAGCGCATGTCCACGAGGTCGCGGTCCTCGCCGACGGAGCCGTTCTTGCAGACCCAGACGCCGTTGATGGCGACGTTGAGCTCGTCGGGCGCGAAGGCCGCCGCCGTGGTGCCGATGGCGGAGAGCACCCGGCCCCAGTTGGGGTCCTCGCCGTGGATGGCGCACTTGAGGAGGTTGTTACGGGCGATGGACCGGCCCACCTCGACGGCGTCGTCCTCGGTCGCGGCGTTGATCACCTCGATGCGGATGTCCTTGCTGGCGCCCTCGGCATCGCCGATGAGCTGACGGGCGAGGTCGTCGCAGACCTCCCGCACGGCTCCGGTGAACGCGTCCTGCTCGGGCGTGACGCCGGAGGAGCCGGAGGCGAGGAGGAGGACGGTGTCGTTGGTGGACATGCAGCCGTCGGAGTCGACCCGGTCGAAGGTGACGCGGGTTGCGCCCCGCAGGGCACTGTCCAGGCCCGCGCTGTCGACGTCGGCGTCGGTGGTGAGGACGACGAGCATGGTGGCGAGGCCGGGGGCGAGCATGCCGGCGCCCTTGGCCATGCCGCCGACGGTCCAGCTGCCGCCGGGGCCGTCCTGCGTCACCACGGAGGTCTTGTGGACGGTGTCGGTGGTCTTGATGGCGATGGCGGCCTTCTCGCCGCCGTGCGGGGACAGCTCGGCCGCGGCCTTCTCGACGCCGGGGAGCAGCTTGTCCATGGGGAGCAGGAGGCCGATGAGGCCGGTGGAGGCGACGGCGATCTCGCCCGCGCCGACGTCCGCGCCCTGGGCGCTGAGCACCTCGGCGACCTTCTCGGCGGTGGCGTGGGTGTCCTGGAAGCCCTGGGGGCCGGTGCAGGCGTTGGCGCCGCCGGAGTTGAGGACGACGGCGGTCAGCTCTCCGTCGGCGAGGACCTGCTGGGACCAGACGACGGGGGCGGCCTTGACGCGGTTGGAGGTGAAGACTCCCGCGGCGGCGCGGCGGGGCCCGGTGTTGACCACGAGGGCCAGGTCCGGGTTGCCGTTCTGCTTGATCCCGGCGGCGATGCCCGCCGCCGTGAATCCCTTCGCTGCGGTGACACTCACGGCGCCACTCCAATCGTGGAAAGTCCGGTGCTCTCGGGGAGGCCGAGGGCGATGTTCATGCTCTGCACCGCGCCACCGGCGGTGCCCTTGGTGAGATTGTCGATGGCGCTGATCGCGATGATCCGGTTCGCCGCCGCGTCGTACGCGACCTGTACCTGAACGGCGTTGGAACCGTAGACGGACGCCGTCGCCGGCCACTGCCCCTCGGGGAGCAGATGGACGAAGGGCTCGTCCGCGAAGGCCTTCTCGTACGCGGCCCGCACGGTCTCGGCGGTGACGCCCGGCTTCGCGGTGGCGGTGCAGGTGGCGAGGATGCCGCGGGGCATCGGCGCCAGGGTCGGCGTGAAGGAGACGGTGACCCGCTCCCCCGCCGGTCCGCTGAGGTTCTGGATCATCTCGGGGGTGTGCCGGTGGCCGCCGCCGACGCCGTACGGCGACATGCTGCCCATGACCTCGCTGCCGAGCAGGTGCGGCTTGGCCGCCTTGCCGGCGCCGGAGGTGCCGGAGGCCGCGACGATCACGGCCTCGGGCTCGGCCAGCCCGTTCTCGTACGCGGGGAAGAGCGCGAGCGAGACAGCGGTCGGGTAGCAGCCGGGCACGGCGACCCGCTTGGACCCCGCGAGGGCGGCCCGGGCTCCCGGCAGTTCGGGAAGGCCGTACGGCCAGGTGCCGGCGTGCGGGGAGCCGTAGTACGTCTCCCAGTCCGCGGGCTCCTCGAGCCGGAAGTCGGCACCCATGTCGACGACGAGGACGTCCGGGCCGAGCTGCTCGGCGACGGCGGCGGACTGGCCGTGCGGCAGGGCGAGGAACACGACGTCGTGACCGGTGAGCTCGTCGGCGGTGGTGGGCACGAGGACGCGGTCGGCGAGCGGCAGCAGATGGGGCTGGAGGGCCCCGAGCCGCTGGCCGGCGTTGGAGTGGCCGGTCAGGGCGCCGATCTCCACGTGGGGGTGGGCGAGAAGGAGACGCAGGAGCTCTCCGCCCGCGTATCCGCTCGCACCCGCCACTGCTACTCGTACCGTCATCGAAACCCTCCTCATGGATGGCATGACTATACGTATCTCAGCAGTTTTATGCAACGACACTCCCTGACCGAGGCCGCCCTGCTCGCCCACGGGTGGGCACCCGACGAGCCGCGCGTCTCGGACCTCGCCTTCGAGGCCCGGCCGGGCGGGCGAATCCTCCTGGAGTACCGCGACGCCGAGGACACCGGGAGCCCGGACGGCATCGCCTCCGCGGGCAGCGAGGGCCCGGACGGCGCCGGCGGCGCCGGGGGCTCCGCGGGATCCGGCGGCTCCGACCCGGCCGCCGGGCGCGGGGACGGCGTCGTCGACGTCGCCACCCCTGACGAGCGGCTCACGCACCGGCTCCCACCCCGGCCCCCCGACGGCAGCGCCGCCTTCACGGCCCACGTCGACTTCGGCCTCCGACCCACCGGCGACGGCACGGACCTCGACGTCCGCCGCCTGATCGCCGACAGCACGGTGGAGTCCGCCGACCTCGAGGACGGTCCGCCCGGTTCACGGTGGCGGCTCACCCGCCGGGAGACCGGGGAGCCGGGCGAGATGGCCCTGGTCTACGACCGGATGCGCCGACCGCCACCGCCGCGCATGCTGATCCTGTGCGGGGTGCCGGAAGGGACGATTCCACGCTCGTCCCCCGGCACCCCTTTGCATGACCATGCGAGATGATGCATACTCTTCCTATGTCCAAGGTCCTCACCTCCCTGCCCGCCGGCGAGCGCGTCGGCATCGCCTTCTCCGGCGGCCTCGACACCTCCGTCGCGGTCGCATGGATGCGCGACAAGGGCGCCATCCCCTGCACCTACACCGCCGACATCGGCCAGTACGACGAGCCCGACATCGCCTCGGTGCCCGGCCGCGCCAAGACCTACGGTGCCGAGATCGCGCGCCTGGTCGACTGCCGCGCCGCGCTGGTCGAGGAGGGCCTTGCCGCACTCACGTGCGGGGCGTTCCACATCCGCTCCGGCGGCCGCGCGTACTTCAACACCACGCCCCTCGGCCGTGCCGTCACCGGCACCCTCCTCGTGCGGGCGATGCTCGAGGACAACGTCCAGATCTGGGGCGACGGCTCGACCTTCAAGGGCAACGACATCGAGCGGTTCTACCGCTACGGCCTGCTCGCCAACCCGCACCTGCGGATCTACAAGCCCTGGCTGGACGCGGACTTCGTGACGGAGCTCGGCGGCCGCAAGGAGATGTCGGAGTGGCTGGTCGCCCACGACCTGCCGTACCGCGACAGCACGGAGAAGGCGTACTCCACCGACGCCAACATCTGGGGCGCCACCCATGAGGCCAAGACGCTGGAGCACCTCGACACCGGCGTGGAGACCGTCGAGCCGATCATGGGCGTCCGCTTCTGGGACCCGTCGGTCGAGATCGACACCGAGGACGTCACGATCGGCTTCGCGCAGGGCCGGCCCGTGTCCATCAACGGCAAGGAGTTCGCCTCCGCCGTCGACCTCGTCATGGAGGCCAACGCCATCGGCGGCCGCCACGGCATGGGCATGTCGGACCAGATCGAGAACCGGATCATCGAGGCCAAGAGCCGCGGCATCTACGAGGCGCCCGGCATGGCCCTGCTGCACGCCGCGTACGAGCGGCTGGTCAACGCCATCCACAACGAGGACACCCTCGCCCAGTACCACAACGAGGGACGGCGTCTCGGCCGACTCATGTACGAGGGCCGGTGGCTGGACCCGCAGGCACTGATGGTCCGTGAGTCGCTCCAGCGCTGGGTCGGCGCGGCCGTCACCGGCGAGGTGACGCTGCGGCTGCGGCGCGGCGAGGACTACTCGATCCTCGACACGACCGGCCCGGCGTTCAGCTACCACCCGGACAAGCTGTCCATGGAGCGCACCGAGGACTCGGCCTTCGGGCCGGTGGACCGGATCGGCCAGCTCACCATGCGGAACCTCGACATCGCCGACTCGCGCGCCAAGCTGGAGCAGTACGCGGGCCTCGGTCTGCTCGGCACCGGCAGCCCCGCGATCGGTGCCGCCCAGGCGGCCGCGGCCGGCCTGATCGGCACCCTGACGGAGCTCCCCGAGGGCGGCGCGGAGGCCATCGCGTCCCGTGGCGAGGCCACCGACGAGGACGAGATGCTGGACCGCGCCGCGATGGAGTTCGGTACCGACTGACCCGGCACCTCCCGCCCGGCCGCGCCGCCGGCCGGGCCCGCCCGACCGCACCACCCCGTCGAGCACCACGTGCTCGACACCCCGGAAGGCCGGTTCGACGTCCCCCGCGTCGAGCCGGCCTTTCCGTCTGCCCGGGCCCCTGCCTCCCTCGTACGGGCGCCCGTACGTGACCGGCGTCGCCGACGGCGGCCGGTGCCGTCACATCGGGGCGAAGCCTCGCGTCAGTGCGGTGACAGCACCGATGAGGAGTGAGGCGCCATGCACGACGACACCCTTCCCGCCGTCCTGGCCGGGCGTTTCGACGCCCACGAGGAGCGGCTGCGGCGTGTGGCCCTGCGGATGACGGGTTCGGAGGCCGAGGCCGAGGAGGCGCTCGCGGCGGTGCGGGCGGAGCTGGGGCGGGACGACGGGGCGTCGGTACGGGCCTGGCTGACGGCGCTGGTCACGCGGGAGTGCGTAAGGGGGCGGCGGGCGGACGAGGGTAGCGGGCGCCTGAGCACGGCCGGGGGCGACCCCGGAGTGGGAGCGCGAGCGGGGAGCGGAGCCGGAGCCGCAGTCGGGAGCGGAGCCGGGGGCGAGGACAGAGCCGGCGACGGGGGCGAGTCCGTGTGGCTCGCGCTGTTCCTCGTACTGGATTCTCTGGGGGCCGAGGAGCGGCTCGCCTATGTGCTGCACGACGTGTTCGGCCTGCCGTCGTCCGAGACGGCCCGTATCACCGGCGACTCCCCCGAGGAGGTGGCGCGACTGGCCCGGAGGGCCCGGGAGCGGGTCCGGGGCCACGGAACGGCCCGTACCGAGGGCGGCGTCGGGCGACAGCGGGCGGTGGTGGACCTGTTCCTGGCCGCCGCACGCGCGCGTGACGCCCGTGCGCTCGCGGCCGTCCTCGACCCGGACGTGGTCGCCCACACCGAGCGCGGCCCGGTGCACGGCGCACCCGCCGTCGCCGAGGGCGCGGCCGCGTTCGCACGGTTCGCGGGCGTGGTCCGGCCCGCGCTGGTCGAGGGGGCCGTCGGGGCGGTCGCCTTCGTCGGCGGGCGGCCCGTCTCCGCCGTGGCGTTCACCCTCCGCCGGGACCGGATCGTCACCGTGTCCCTCACCACCGGCGAGGGCCGGGTACGCGCCCTGGACCTGGTCTTCTCCGATGGATGACGGGGCATGGACGACGGGCCGGGACGGGCGAGGGGGCCCGGCGCGGGGCGGCTCTCGAGACCTGGCGGGGCGGCCTGGCACGGTTGTCGGCCTCACGAGCCGGGCCGGTCCCCGCCCCGGCTCGCGGGGCCGGGGCAGGGACCGGGCCGGGGCCCTCGACCCGTCGGGCCCGGGCGGGTGGTCGGCCGCACCGCGCGGGGTTCGGGTCGTGGGGCGGCTCGGGTCGCCAGTTCCTCGCGCAGTCGCGTGAGGCGGGCGATCTCCTCGTCGAGGGCCGCGATCCTGCGGCTCACCACCGGCGACGCCTGCGTGCAGACGCCCTCCGGGACCTGACGGGAGCGCAGCGCAGCCACGTCGAGGAGGGGCAGACGGTCCACGCACGCGCGCACGTCCTCGATCGTCAGGCCCAGGGCGAGGAGTTCACGCACGACCCGGACGCGCGCCACGTCGTCCGGACCGTAGAGCCGCTGGCCGGTCGAGGTGCGGACCGGTGGTGGCAGGAGCCCGCGCTGCTCGTAGAGGCGCAGGGCCCGGGGCGTCGTCCCCGCCGCTGCCGCCGCGTCACCGATCCGCACGCCGCCCGACCTCCTCCGTCGCCTTCGCCCGCACCGTCGCCGGGGTGACGCCGAGACCGCCCCGGGGAGTGAGGCGTCTCAGGGCAACTCGACCACGACCGCGCCCAGATGCCGCCCCTCCATCACCTCACGCAACGCCCCGGCGGCCCGTTCCATGCCCGCCACCCGTACGTGCGGGAAGGTGATCGCCCCGGTGCGGAGCCAGTCGCCGAAACGGGCCCGCCACTCGCCCTCCGTCTCCGGGTGGTCGAGCGTGCTGAAGCCGCGCAGCGAGACCCGCCTGAGGACGAGGGAGTACGAATCCAGCTCCACGGGCGCGGTGGCGCCGGTCCCCTCGGGGTCGAGCTGTCCGGAGAGCGCGCCGACGAGCACCGCTCGGGCCCCCGGGCGGGCCGCCGCCACCGCCGCGCTCAACTGCTCGCCGCCGACGGTGTCGAGCAGGACGTCGAGGCCCTCCGGCGCGGCCCCGGCGAGCTGCGCCGCGAACGGGACGTCCGTACCGCGGACGACTGCGGCGTCGTAACCGAGTTCGGAGACGAGCCGTGCGGCCTTGGCCGGCGAACCGGTGCTGCCGACCACCCGGCCCGCGCCGAGGAGCCGGGCGATCTGCCCGGCCATCGTGCCGACAGCTCCGGCCCCGCCGGTCACGAGGACCGTGTCCCCCGCGCGCACCTCCGCACCCCGGGTGAGGGCCGCGTACGCCGTCCACCCTTGGGAGAGATGGGCGACCGGGTCGGGCAGGGTTTCACCGAGCGGCGTGCAGGCGGCTGCCGGCACGCACGCGTACTCGCGCCAGCCCTGCCAGTGGGAGACCAGCTCCCCGGGGCGGGGACCACCGTCGTGAGTGTCCGACACGACCTCGCCGACGGCCGCGCCGAAGAGCGCGTCGCCCGGTCGGACGGACGGGAAGGGGGCCCCTTCGACCCCGCCGCCGATGAGGGTGCGCAGCGCGGCGGATACGGCGAACCAGCGGTTCCTGATGAGGATTTCACCGGACGCCGGCACGGGAACCGCCGTACGGACGAGGTCGAGGTGCTCGGGTCCGGGGAGACCGCTCACAGGTCGGTCGCGCAGCCGGATCTCGCGGTGGGTGGCCATGGGGCGCTCCAGGAGGAGGGGGCGGTCGGGTCGGCGGGACCGTAAACCCTGACCCGCGCGTCAGGGTCAAGCCCGGGGGCGAGGCCGAGGCCCTGGTCAAGGGCGGGATCGACGTCGAGGTCCAGGTCGGGTCCGCGATCCGGGTCGGGACGGGAGGCGAACGGGGTCGAGTCCTGGGTCGAGTTCGCGGGAGGGAGGTGCTCCCGGAGGACGGCCGGAGGCGGCACCGCCTAGCCTGGAGACATGATCATCGATGCGCAGACCCGGGTGCGGATCGCCCGCCCCTCGCGGGACCTCGCCGCCGCCGAGCGGTTCTACGTCGACGGGCTCGGGCTGGAGGTGCAGTGGCGGACCACCGAGCGGGTGTCCGGCAAGCACGACCTGCTCATGGTCGGCCCCGAGGGCGGCGGTTGGCACTTCGAGCTGACCCGCGACCCCGAACAGCCCGTGGAGCCGGCCCCGACGGTCGAGGACCTGTTCGTCGTCTACCTCGGGGTGCCCGTCGAGGAGGCGCAGGTGGAGCGGCTGCTCGCCGCCGGCGGCACGCGGGTGGCCGCGCACAACCCGTACTGGGACGAGTACGGCGTGACCGTCGAGGACCCCGACGGCTATCAGCTCGTCCTGTGCTCGCGCGGTTGGGGCGCATGACGAAGGGGCGCGACCCGAAGGCCGTGCCCCTTCTGTCGTGGGGTCGCGCCGGGGGTCCGGGCCGTTCGGCCCCTGCACCGGCGGTCGCTCCCTAAGCCTGCCGCACCGCCCGCAGGACCACGAACTTGGCGTCGCTCGCGACCAGTTCGCTGTTGCCGAAGATCCGGCGGAGGGTGACGTGGTAGCCGAGGTGGCGGTTGCCGATGACCCACAGCTCGCCGCCCGGCCGCAGCGCGCGGCGCGCGTCGGAGAACATCCGGCGGGCCGTGCGGTCGGTGGTGGCCTGGTGGGTGTGGAACGGCGGGTTGTTGAGGACGAGGTCCACCGACCCGTCGGGCACGTCGGCGAGCCCGTCGCCGACGAGGAACTCGGCCTTGCGTGCGTCGCCCACGTGCGTACGGAAGTTCTCCTCGGCCGAGGCGACCGCCTGGTACGACTCGTCGGTGAAGATCAGTTCCGCGTCGGGTTCGTGCAGCGCGATGGCGAGACCGACCACGCCGTTGCCGCAGCCGAGGTCGGCGACGCGGACCCGGCCGATGCCGCCGGGCAGGTTCGCGAGGAGGAAGCGGGTGCCGATGTCGAGGCGGTCGGCGCAGAAGACCCCGGCGTGGTTGGTGACGGTCAGACCGGGCAGCCCGGGCGCGGGGGTGTCGGCCGGAAGGTCGTAGCGGTGCGGCCAGGGGTTCGGGCGCGGGGTGACGGCCGGGTCGGGCGTGGTGTGGATCAGCCGCGCCTTCTTGACCGCGAGCGAGGTGCGGGTGGGCCCGAGGATCCGCTCGAAGAGCCGCAGGGTGGAGGTGTGGATCTCCTTGACCATGCCGGTGCCGACGACGACGGTGCCCTCGTGCACGGCGGGTGCGAGCCGGTGCAGCTGGTCCTCGAGGAGCGCGAGGCTCTTGGGGACGCGGACGAGGAGGACGTCGATCCGCTCGGGCGGCGGGTCCTGGGTGGTGAGCAGCCGGACGGCGTCCGGGGCGGCACCGGCGCGCGCGAGGTTGGCCCGCGTGGCCTGGCGGCCGAGGTACGAGTCGGAGATCTGGACGAGCTCCCCGGGGCCGGCGGCCTGGAGTGCGGTGACGAGTGCTCCCCAGCGGTCGCCGAGGACGGCGACGGTGCCGGACAGGTCGGTGCCGTCCTCGGCCAGCCGGCCCAGGAGGTACTCGTCGGACGCGTCCCAGGCACGCAGCTGATCGCGCGGGTCCTCGGGATGGCGGGTCAGCGTGAAGGCGCCCCATGACGTGGTCAAACGGTTCATCGTGCTCTCAGGCTAGCCGGTCGCGGGCGGTCTCTCCCCCCGCCACGTGCGCATCGGCGGCTCGGAGGCGCCCGACCCGGGCCGATCGATGCCGGTCGGCCCGGGATGCATGACCGTCTGCGCGGAACCACGACCGCCTGCACGGAACCACGACCGTCTGGGCGGAACCCTCGTCCGCCTGCGCCGGGCCGCGACCGTGGGTACGGGGCCACGTCCCCCGGCGCGGGCCGGGGCGCCGGTCAGCGCAGGGCCGCGTCGAGCTGGAGGTGCCAGAGGCCGGGGCGGCCGGTGAGGGTGACGGTCGAGAGGGGGCGGACGTCGACGTTCCAGTACGTGGCGGGCGGCGCCTTCAGGGCGTACACGAGGGCGGCCCGTACGACGGAGGGTTCGGCGACGGCGACGATCTCGCCGTCCTCGGCCGGGCGGGTGTCGAGCCAGTTCCCTATCCGGGTGATGAAGGCGAGGAGGGGCTCGCCCCCGTGCGGGGCGGTGCGGGCGTCGGTGAGCCAGGCGTCGACGGCGGCCGGTTCGAGGGCGGCGACCTCGGCGAGGGTCAGGCCGCGCCAGCGGCCCATGTCGCAGTCGCGGAGCGCGGGCTGGGCAAGGGGGGCGAAGCCCAGCGCGGTGCCGGTGGCGCGGCTGCGGGGGGTCGGGGAGCAGTAGCGCAGTTCGGCCGCGCCGAGCGTGATGAGCGCGGGCGCGGCCTGCTGCACCTCGTACCAGCCGGCCTCGTCGAGCGGCCGGTCGTCGTCGAAGCGTTCGGCGAGCAGGGAGGAGCTGCGTGCCGCCGTGACGAGCGTCACCCGAAGACCCATGGGCGCGATCGTGAGGCCGGAGGCTCCGCAGGTCAAGGGGTCATTCCCCGGGGGCGGAGGGGCTCAGGTTCACTGCTGCCCGAGAGCCATCCACTTGTCCGGATTCTGCAGTGGCGTGAAACCGACCTTCTCGTACACACCGTGCGCGTCGGCCGTGGCGAGCATGATGCGGCGCAGTCCGTACGGCGCGAGGTGGTCGCGGACGGCGGCGACGAGCGCCGTGCCGAGGCCGGTGCCGCGGGCCGGGCGGTCGACGTAGACGTCGCAGAGCCAGGCGAAGGTGGCGTAGTCGGTGACGACGCGGGCGTAGGCCGCCATCTCGCCGGTCTCGCGGTCGTAGGCACCGAGGTTGAGCGAGCCCGTGATGGCCCGGTCCTGCTTCTCCCGAGGTCGGCCGTGGGCCCAGTAGGAGTCCGTGGACAGCCAGTGGTGCACCCGGGCGGCGTCGATCCGCGCGGGGTCGGCTGAGATCTCGTACGCCCCGTGCATGACGGGGGTGTCCGTGGCGGCGCTGTCGCTCATGCCCGAAGCGTTCCAGTGACACCTGGGCTTGTCAGGTGAATTTGCCCGGACCGAAGGGCGCCGGCACCGCGCGGGAGACCGTCGGCTCCCCCGCGCGGCCCTCCGCCGGCGCTCAGACGGTGACCTCGTCGACCGCGGCCCGCAGGCGGCGCGCGCCCTCGACGATCTCCGTGGGACCCGCGACACCCGCGAAACTCAGCCGGATGTGCCCGGCGGGGGGTTCTGCGCAGAAGTACGGGCGGCCCGGGGCCGCGGCGACACCGGCCCGCAGGGCGGCGGCGAGCAGGGCCGCCTCCGGGACGCTGTCGGGGAGGCGGAGCCAGAGGTGGTAGCCCCCGAACGGGATGTGCGGCAGGGCGAACGCGGGCAGCTGGTGGGCGAGGGCGCCGCTCAGTACCTCCCGCCGGCTCTTGAGCTCCTGGGCGACGGCCCGCAGATGACGGTGCCAGGCGGGCGAGCCGACGAGTTCGAGCGCGGCCTCCTGGAGCGGCCTGGGGACGAAGAAGCTGTCGACGACCTGGATGGCACGGAGGCGTTCGAGGACGGGGCCGCGGGCGGCGAGGGCGCCGACCCGCAGGCTCGGCGAGGTGGCCTTGGTGAGGGAGCAGACGTGGACGACGACACCGTCGGGATCCTCGGCGGCGAGCGGCGCGGGGAGCGGCGGCGCGTCCTCGTGGACGAGCCGGCGGGCGAAGTCGTCCTCGACGACGAAGGCTCCGGCGGCGCGGGCGATACGGAGCACCTCGCGGCGCCGCTCGGGGCCGAGCACCGCCCCGGTGGGGTTCTGGAAGAGCGGCTGGCAGACGAAGACGCGGGCGCCGGTGGCGCGGAAGGCGGCTTCGAGGAGTTCGGGGCGGACCCCGTCGGCGTCGGCGGGCACGGGAACCGGGCGCAGTCCGGCCGCGCGGGCGACGGCGAGCATGCCCGGGTAGGTCGGGGACTCGACGAGGACGGGCGTGCCGGGCGGGGCGAGGGCGCGCAGGGCGGTGGTGATGGCGGACTGGCCGCCGGCGGTGATGAGGAGGTCGGCGGCGGTGACGCTGCCGCCGATCTCGCGGGCGAACCACTCGCGCAGTTCGGGCAGGCCGTCGGTGGGCGGCCTGCCCCAGGCGCCGGGGCGGCGTCCGGCACGGGCGAGGGCGGCGGCGAGGGCCCGCTCCGGCTGGAGGGAGGGGTGGAGGTAGCCGCCGTTGAACTCGACCACGCCGGGCGGCGGGGCGGCCAGGGTGACGAGGACGCCGGAGGCGTCGACGGCCCGGGGGACGAGCTCGGTGGCGGCGTCGGCGCTGAGGGCGACCTCCTGCCAGGAGGTGTCGCCGGTGGCGGGGGTGGCGGTACGGGGCTCGGCACGGAAGGCGCCGGCGCCGGGACGGGTGACGACGAGACCCTCGGCGGCGAGCTGCGCGAGGGCCCGGGTGACGGTCACCGGGGAAACCCGATAGCGCTCCACGAGGGCGCGACTCGACGGCAGCTTTCCACCCGGCGAGTAGCGGTTCAGCTCCATCCTCAAGGAATGCGCCAGGTCCGCCACACTGCTACGCTCACTCATGAGAGCAAAGGATAGCGCTACTGCCACCACGACGATAGCGGTCAACGCGGCGGACCGCACCGGCGGCACCGTCCGCGCAGGTGGCACCGTGCACGCAGACACCGTCCGCACCGGCGGCGCGGGACGCACCGTCCACGCGGGAAGCACCGACGGCGGCTCGACGGCCGCCGCGCGCGACGCCGCCGCCACGAGCGGGAACCGCGCCGACCCGCTCCCCCGCGGCACCCTGCTCGCCGCGCTCGGCGTGGTCGCCTTCTCGCTCACGTTCCCGTCGACCGTCTGGGGTCTGGAGAGCTTCGGCCCCTGGTCGCTCGTGGCCGTGCGCTCCACCCTCGCGGCCCTCGTCGCGGGCGCGTTCCTCCTCGTCGGCCGGGTGCCGCTGCCGGAGCGGCGCCACTGGGCGGGCCTCGCCGTGGTCGCCGGTGGAGTCGTCATCGGCTTCCCGCTCCTGACGACCCTGGCCCTGCAGACCTCCACCACCTCGCACGCCGCCGTCGTCGTCGGCCTGCTGCCACTGACCACGGCGACCTTCGCCGCCCTGCGGACCAAGCGCCGGCCGTCCCGTACCTTCTGGCTCGCGGCCGTGTCGGGCGCGGTCGTCGTCCTCGCCTTCACCGTCCAGCAGAGCGGCGGGGCCGTCTCGCAGGGCGACCTGTACCTGTTCGGTGCGCTTCTGGTGTGCGCGGCCGGCTACACCGAGGGCGGCCGTCTGGCGCGGCTCATGCCGGGCTGGCACGTCATCGGCTGGGCCCTGATCCTCTGTCTGCCGCTGATGGTGGTCGGCTCGGCCGTGGCGCTGTCCGTGGAGCCGGTCCACCTGAACGCCCACGGCGTCGTCGGCCTGGTCTGGGTCGCGGCCGGTTCCACCTTCTTCGGCCTGTACGTCTGGTACCGGGGCATGGCCTCGATCGGCATCCCCAAGGCGAGCCAGCTCCAGCTCGCGCAGCCGCTCCTCACCCTCGTCTGGTCGGTCGTGCTGCTCGGCGAGACCCTTCCGCTCGCCGCCCCGCTCGCGGCGGTTGCGGTGCTCGTCTGCATCGCGGTGACCCAGCGGGCGAAGAGCTGACGCCGGGCGGAACAGGGGTCCGCACGAAGGGGTGCCGGCTCAGCGGATCGGGACGATCCGGGACACAATGGCAGACAGAACCCCCGAACAGCACGAGCCCGGTCGCGAGGAGGTCACCCCGATGCAGGCGAACGTGGGCGACACACTGTTGGTGCACGGCCGGACCGTCGGTCATCACGACCGTACGGCCGAGGTCCTTCAAGTACTGGGGGAGAACGGCACGCCCCCGTACCGCGTCAAGTTCGACGACGACGGTCACGAGGCCCTGATGTCTCCGGGCCCCGACACCGTCGTACGCCATCACCCCGAGGCGGGCGCGAGCTGATCCCCTCGCCCGGTCAGTCCCGTCCCGGCGCCCGGACCCTGGTCGGGTAGTGATCCGCCACTACGGTGGCCATCGCCCCGATCGGGTCCTTCGCGACGTCCAGGGCGGCGAAGAAGCAGTGGCCGCCGACCGACGGACGGGCGGCGGCCAGCTCCAGGTGCCGTGACAGTTCTCCCGGGTCCTGCCAGGCGGCGGGCTGGGCAGGGTCGCCCGCCTTGTAGAGCGCCTCTCCGATGTAGAGGCCGACGCCGGTGCCCCGTACCACCGCGTCCCACCAGGGCAGCAGCGTGGCGTAGTCGGCGGCGGGCAGACCGATGTGCCAGTACAGCTGGGGCACCACGTAGTCGATCCAGCCCTCCCGGATCCACTTCCGGGTGTCGGCGTACAGGTCGTCGTAGGTGGCGACGCCGGCCCGGGTGTCCGAACCCTCCGGGTCGTCGGCGATGTTCCGCCAGACCCCGAAGGGACTGACGCCGAAGGCCACGTGCGGCTTGACGGCCTTGATCCGGACCGCCGTCTCCGAGACCAGCAGATCGGTGTTGTTCCGCCGCCAGGACGCCCGGTCGGGGAAGTCGGCGCCGTACCGCGCGTACGCCTCGTCGTCCGCGAAGACCTCCCCCGCCACCGGGTACGGATAGAAGTAGTCGTCCCAGTGCACGGCGTCGATGTCGTAGCGCCGCAGCGCGTCCAGCATCGCGTCCTGGATGAACCGCCGGACCTCCGGCAGCCCGGGGTTGTAGAAGAGCTTCCCGCCGTACGGCAGCACCCACTCGGGGTGGAGCCGGGCCGGATGACCGGCCACGAGCCGGGTCGGGTCGGTGTGGTTCGCCACGCGGTACGGGTTGAACCAGGCGTGCAGTTCGAGCCCCCGCGCATGGGCCTCCTCGACGGCCGTGCCCAGCGGGTCCCAGCCGGGGTCGCGGCCCTGCGTCCCGGTGAGGAACTCCGTCCACGGTTCGTACGGCGAGGGCCAGAGCGCGTCGGCGGTGGGCCGGACCTGGAGGACCACCGCGTTGAGCCGGCGCTCGACGGCGGTGTCCAGGTGGGCGAGGAGCTCGGCGCGCTGGGCCTCGGCGGTCAGACCGGTACGGGAGGGCCAGTCGCGGTTGTGGACCGTGGCGATCCACACACCGCGGAACTCGGACCGGGCGGTGGGGCTCTCGGGCCCCTCCGGTGCGGCACCGACAGCCGTCCCGGCCACGAAGCCTCTTCTTCTGCCGATAGGCCGCACTTGTACCCCTCCCGTGTCGGATACGTCACACCCACCCGGACAGCATGCCCGCCCCGGACGATCGATCATCGGTTAATGAGCGGTAACGTCGTGGGGTCGAGGCGGACGCACCGGAATCAGACGGGCCCCCGCCGCCAGAGAAGAGCGAAAGGCACGAGGTGACGGACTCCATGGCCGACATTGAGCGCGTCGGAGTGGTGGGCTGCGGCCAGATGGGCGCGGGCATCGCAGAGGTGTGTGCCCGGAGCGGCCTTGAGGTGAAGGTCGCCGAGACCACCGGCGAAGCGCTGGAGATCGGCCGCACACGGCTCTACAACTCGCTGGCGAAGGCCGCCGAACGCGGCAAGATCAGCGAGGAGGAGCGGGACGCGACGCTCGCCCGCCTCAGCTTCACGACCGACCTGGGCGAGTTCGCCGACCGCGACCTCGTCATCGAGGCGGTCGTGGAGAACGAGCAGGTCAAGACCGAGATCTTCCAGATCCTCGACCAGGTGATGACCCGGCCGGACGCCATCCTGGCCTCGAACACCTCCTCGATCCCGCTGGTGAAGCTGGCCGTGGCGACCTCCCGCCCCGACCACGTCATCGGCATCCACTTCTTCAACCCGGCCCCGGTGCAGAAGCTCGTCGAGCTGATCCCGGCCCTCACCACCTCCGAGGGCACGATCAGCCGGGCCCAGGCCTTCGCGGAGAAGGCCCTCGGCAAGCACGCGATCCGCGCGCAGGACCGCTCCGGCTTCGTGGTCAACGCGCTGCTCGTGCCGTACCTGCTCTCCGCGATCCGGATGTTCGAGTCGGGCATCGCGAGCCGTGACGACATCGACAACGGCATGGAGTTCGGCTGCGCCCACCCGATGGGCCCGCTGAAGCTCTCGGACCTCATCGGCCTCGACACGATCGCGTCGATCGCCGACTCGATGTACTCCGAGTTCAAGGAGCCGCTGTACGCCGCTCCCCCGCTGCTCCAGCGCATGGTGGACGCGGGCCGGCTCGGCCGGAAGACGGGCTCGGGCTTCTACCCGTACGCCTGATCCCCCTGGAACACCGGACGGCCCGTACACACGCACAGGTACGGGCCGTCCGGCTTTTCGCAGGTTCCTCGGCCCAGGTCATCAGCCGCCCGGCCGCGTCACCCCAGCCGGAGATGGTGGAGCATCAGCAGCCCCGCGGCCATGTTCGCGGCCGGGATCTCGCCCCGGGCGATCATGTCGGGGACCTGTTTCAGCGGCACCCAGGCCCGCCGTGAGGACTCGAAGGCGTCCTCGGGCGGTCCGGTGTAGGTGGCCGTCTCCGCCCAGTAGAGGTGGTGACGGGCGTCGGTGAGGCCGTTCGAGGGCTCGACGGTGAGGAGATGGCGCAGCGGCCCCGGCCGCCAGCCGGTCTCCTCCTCCATCTCGCGGGCGGCGGCGGCTTCGATCTCCTCGCCGTCCTCGACGACTCCGGCAGCCAGTTCCCAGCCCCAGCTGTCGGTGATGAAGCGATGGCGCCAGAGCATCAGGACTTCGTCGGCCTCGTTGACGGCCGTCGCGACGGCGACCGGGCGGAGCCGGATCAGATAGTGGTCGAGGTGGCGGCCGTCCGGGAGTTCGACGTCCGCGAGGTTCACCTGGAACCAGCGATTCTCATAGACAGAGCGTTCGCTCAGTTTCGTCCACTGCACGTTCTTGCCACCTTCCGACTGGTCGGTGCTTGTTTGGTGGCAATATCGCAGCAGTTCGCGGCTCACAGGGGAACGCGCAGCGCCCCGTCAATCAGCACCGCCGCTTCCCGGGCGTCGCCTCCGCCGCTGGCCAGGAGGTGCTCCCGTACCTGCCGCAGCCGGTCGCGCAGCCGTCGCGACTCCATCCCCCGCGCCCGCTCGGTCATCTCCACGGCCGTCCGCGCCGCCGCGTCGGCCTCCCCCTGGCGCAGCTCGATCTGACACAGCATGGCGAGCCGGTGCACCCGCCCCCGGTCGTGCGAGGGCGCCCCGACGGCCATCGACGCGTGCTCGTGGGCCGCGGCGAGATCACCCAGACTGAGCAGGGCCTCGGCGACCTGGACGTTGACGAGTCCCGGCTGGACATAGCCCGTCTCGGCCGGCTCGTCCCCGGGACTGATCCGCTCGGCCGCGGCCTCGGCCCGCCGGATGCAGGCCAGCGCGGCCGCGCCGTCGCCCAGATGCGCGTACGCCTTCGCCTGCATCGCCGTCAGGTCGGCGGCGAGCGCCGGGGTGATCTGCCGCCCGGCCGTCCGCAGCGCCGCCTCCGCGAACGCCACCGCCTGCCGGTACTCCCCCATGAACAGCGACTGGTTGACGAGGAGCGCGATCACATAGGCGCCGAGCCCCCGGTCCCCGCTCGCCTTCGCGAGCCGCAGTGCCTGGTGGAAGTAGCGCTGGGCGAGGCCGTGCGCGTCGGCGTCGTACGCGCAGATGCCGGCCACCGCGACGAGTCCGCCGGTGGCACGGTGCAGCCGCCGGCCGAGGGCGTCGCTGTACGAGCCCCGCAGCAGCGGCGCCGTCTCGGCGGTGAGGAAGCCGACGATCCGGGCACGGGTCGCGATGCCCCCGGCCTTCCGGTACATCTGCTCGTAGTGGGACCGGGCGGCGCTCAGCACGGTGATGTCGGCGGCGGAGACCGTCGTCCGGCCGATCCGGGAGACGTCCACGTCCTCCGGCGGGTTCTCCCACTCCCATACGGGCATCACCGCGGGTGTTCCGGTCACGGCGGGTGCGGCGACTATGTGCGGCCGCTGCTGCTCGTCGGACCGCCAGAGGGCGGCCGCGCGCTCCACGAACCCGGAGAGCGGTGAACCGACCGCGAGGACGGGCCCGTCGGGCACACCGAAGCCGATGTCGTCCAGGGTCACCTGCCGGTGCAGCCGGGCGGCGAGCACCTCGCAGATCAGGTCCGGGACCTGGCCGCGCGGCCGCTGGCCCTTCAACCAGCGCGCCACGGCGGTGTGTTCGTAGCGCAGGGTGAGGCCCCGGGCCCGGCCGGCCCGGTTCACATGGGCGGCGAGGCCGGCGTTCGAGACGCCCGCTTCGTCGAGCAGGGCGTCGAGCAAGGTGTTGGGCTGCATGACCGCTCCGGTCGCTCCGGTCCGCTCCGGCCGCTCGGCTCGAGTGCGGTGAACTCAGCGTAGCGGTGGCCGAATTCGTACGGACCGAACCACTGCGGAGAACCTCTGCGAGTCACCGCGTCCCTCGGCTCGAGCCACCTCTCGCCCCTCGGCTACGGGAGGATTTCGCACGGGGTGTGAATGAAGTACTCGTTCTTCCGGTCCGCGTACTCTGCCGTGCTCGTCCCCGTACCGCTTGACTGTGCTTCTCGCCGCAAGGCGAAGACCGGGCCGCCGGCTCCCCCCTCAAACAGTGCGGCCGCCCGGTCAGTGTCGCCCGCCCCGCTGATCTGCCCGACACTCCGTGGCGGGGCGGGCGGCACCGGTCACGGCCCCTCCGCTCAACAGTGGGAGGAGGGGGCGGGCCGGGGGCGGGGGAGGCAGGGCGCCGCGGAGTGTTTAGACGCCCGACCAAAGGCGTCTCGTCCGGCGAAAAGGAGAGCGTCGTCGGGGATGCGCTCGCCTTTCTGTTGTC
>NZ_JBVHZJ010000024.1:106829-108306 GCF_055574655.1 Streptomyces sp. NPDC029956
GGGGGGTATGTGCGCTGCTGCGCGCCCCTTCCGCGGAGGGGGGGGGTGGGGGGGTGGGGGGTGGGCGTCTCCTCTTGGTTTCGGCGTTCTCCCCCGGCACCCGGACACGGTCGTCGCGTACGACGAGCAGGGCGACGTCGTCGGTGAGCCGCCCGCCCGTGTGGTGCAGCAGGGCGGTGTGGACCTCGCGGACGAGCGCCTCGGGCGCCGCGCCGCACATCCCGGCCAGCACGGTGTCGAGCGCGAAGAACCGGCCCCGGTGGTCGCGGGCCTCCTCGGCGCCGTCGGTGTACAGGACGAGCGTCTCGCCCGGCGTCAACCGGGCCGCGGTGTACGGCGCGAGGACGCCGGGCAGCGGCAGGACCCCGAGCGGGGGCAGCGGGTCGCCGACGGGGAGCCGCTCCACGGTGCGCCCGAGGCGGTACGGGCCGGGGTGGCCGCAGTTGAGCACGGCGAGCCGGCCGTCGGACCGGACCTCGAGGAGCAGCAGGGTCACGAACTCCTCCGCCGCCGGATGCTCGGGCGCCGTCCCCGCCCGTGACGGATGCTCGTCCCGGGCCCGCTCCCGCAGATGCCGCTCCAGGGCCCGCTCCAGGCGCCGCAGCACCCCGCCGAGTTCGGCCTCGTCGTGCGCGGCCTCCCGGAAACTCCCGAGCACGGCGACCACGGCCCCGAGCGCCGCGAGACCATGACCCCGTACGTCCCCGATGACGATCCGCACCCCGTACGGGGTGGCCACCGCCTCGTACAGATCCCCGCCGACGGACGCGCCCCGGGAGGCGGACAACTGCCCCGCCGCCAGGGTGAGTCCGTCGAGCCGGGCGGGCGGCGGGCGCAGCAGCACCTGCTGGGTGGCGACGGCGACGGCCCGCACGAGCGCCAGTTCCCGCGCGAGCCCGCGCCGCAGACCGAGCACCAGGCCGATGCCGACGGTCAGGAACACGACACTGGTGGCGATCCTCATCGGCAGCCCGGGCTGCCGGGCCAGCGGACAGCCGAACTTCCAGGCCACGGCCACCGCGCCCCAGGCGGTGGGAAGAGCGAGCGGGGCCAGCCGGCGGAGCCGGGAGCCATCGGAGACCAACGACCTCGTACGGATCATGCACGGCCCTTCCCGAGCCCCGACAGCGCCCGAAGGCCCTGCGGCCCACAGGTCCGCCCCTGCGGCCGCGTCGATTCTGCCGACCGCACGCCCCACCGGGGAACACCCCCCGACGATCTCACCCGAAGGAGTGAGCACCCCCGGCGCGCCGCCCTCCGCCAGACCTCCGCCACCCGAACAGAACGACGAACGCCGACCTCACGTACGGCACTTCGGGCCCCGAGAGCGACGGAGGGCCGCCCCCGGGACTCCGGGAACAGCAAGAGGGCCGCGCCGGGACTTCCGGAAAACGGCGGAGGGGGGGGGGGGGGGGGGGGGGGGGGGAGGCCCCCCTCTGCCCCCTTTTTCCTGTTTTGTCGCTACCGCCTACCCATC
>NZ_JBVHZJ010000024.1:108316-122322 GCF_055574655.1 Streptomyces sp. NPDC029956
CCCAAAAAACCCCTTTTCCCCCAAACGCCGCTCTTCCGCTCGAAAAAGAGGGCCGCGCCGGGATTTCCGAAAAGCGGCGGGGGGCCGCCCGGGGAATCCCCGGGGCGCCCCTCCTCGTGATCCGGTGCTACGGCGCTCAGGCGCCGCGCAGGACCGCGCCCGTGCGCTCGGACGCCAGGGCGACCGCCGCGTCGCGGGCCGCGGTGGCCTCGTCGACCGTGAGGGTGCGGTCCGGGGCGCGGAACTTGAGCGCGTACGCCAGGGACTTGGCGCCCTCGCCGAGCTGGTCGCCGGTGTAGACGTCGAACAGCCGGATGGACTCCAGGAGTTCACCCGCACCCTCGGTGAGGGCGGCCTCGACCTCGGCGGCCGGGACGTCGCCCGCGACGACCAGGGCGACGTCCTGGGTGGCGACCGGGAAGGAGGAGATCCGAGGAGCCTTCACCGGGCCCTCGTTCGCCTTCTCCAGGCGGTCCAGGTCGATCTCCATCGCGCAGGTGCGGGCCGGCAGGCCGAAGGCCTTGACCACACGCGGGTGGAGCTCGCCTGCATGTCCGACGAGAACCTTCTCGCCGTCCACCTCGACGTGGAACGCGGCGCAGCGGCCCGGGTGCCACGGGGCGTGCTGGTCGGCGCTGACGATCAGCTCGACGCCCGCCTCGGCGGCCACGGTCCGGGCGGCCTGGACCGCGTCCGCCCAGTCGGACGGACGGCCCTTGCCCCACCAGCCGGCCTGCTCGCGCGCACCGGCGAGGACGACGGCGGCGCGGCGCGGCTGCGCGGGCAGCACGGCGTTGACCGAGGCGATCTCCTCGTCGGTGGGACGGCGGTCGACGGGCAGCCGGACGGCGACGCCCGGCTGCCCCTCCGGCCGGAAGACCAGACCGGTCTCGAAGAGCGCCAGGTCGTGGCTGCCCCGGCTGTCGTTCCGGCGCAGCGCGCCGAGCAGGCCCGGCAGCAGCGTCGTACGGAGCGCGGGCTCCTCGTCCGAGAGCGGGTTGACCAGCTTCACGAGCCGACGACGGGCGTCGTCCGCGTCGAGGCCGAGGTTGTCGAGGGCCTGCTCCCCGATGAACGGGTAGTTCAGCGCCTCGACGTAGCCGGCGCCGGCCAGGGCGCGGCCCACCCGGCGATGGACGCGCTGGCGCTCGGTGAGCCCGCGGCCGGCCGGCGGCTTCGGCAGCGTGGAGGGCAGGTTCTCGTAGCCCTCCAGCCGGATGACCTCTTCGGCGAGGTCGTTCGGCTCGTTGAGGTCGGGGCGCCACGACGGCACGGTGACGACGAGCTCGTCCTGGCCGTAGACGTCGCAGCCGACCTCCTGGAGGCGGCGGACGACGGTCTCGCGGCCGTAGGCGACGCCCGCGACCTTGTCCGGGTGGTTCGCCGGCATGGTGATCGTGCGCGGCGCGGACGGGGCGCTGATCTCGGTGACGCCGGCCTCGGCCGTGCCGCCCGCGAGCAGCACGAGCAGGTCGACGCAGCGCTGGGCCGCGGCGGCCGCGGCCTGCGGGTCGACACCGCGCTCGAAGCGCTTGGACGCCTCGGAGGCCAGCTTGTGGCGGCGCGCGGTGCGGGCGATCGAGATCGCGTCGAAGTGCGCGGCCTCGATGACGATCTCGGAGGTGCCGGTGACGACCCCGGTCTCCGGGTCCGTCTCCGGGTCGGCGATCTCGGTGTTGGCGCCGCCCATGACACCGGCGATGCCGATCGGGCCCCGGTCGTCGGTGATGACCAGGTCCGCCGCGTCCAGGACGCGGACGGTGCCGTCGAGCGTGGTGATCTTCTCGCCGGGCTCGGCGCGGCGCACGCCGACGGGGCCGTCGAGCCGGCTCCGGTCGTACGCGTGCAGCGGCTGGCCGAGCTCGAGCATCACGTAGTTCGTGACGTCGACCGCGAGCGAGATCGGACGCATGCCGGCCTTCTGGAGGCGGCGGCGCAGCCAGATCGGCGACCGGGCCTCGGGCTGCAGACCGACGACGGTGCGCGCGGTGAAGCGGTCGCAGCCGATCGGGTCGGTGACCCGGACCGGGTAGCCGTACGAGTTGGGCGCGGGCACGTCGAGGAGCGCCGGGTCGCGCAGCGGCAGGCCGTACGCGATGGCGGTCTCGCGGGCGACGCCGCGCATCGAGAGGCAGTAGCCGCGGTCCGGGGTGACGGCGATGTCGAGGACCTCGTCGTACAGCTCCAGGAGCTTCGTGGCGTCGATGCCGATCTCGAGCTCCGGCGGCAGCACGATGATGCCGTGGGTGCCGTCGTCGCCCATGCCGAGCTCGTCGCCGGAGCAGATCATGCCCCGGGAGACCCGGCCGTACGTCTTGCGCTCGGCGATCCGGAAGTCACCGGGGAGCACGGCGCCGGGCAGGGCCACGACGACCTTGTCGCCCGCGGCGAAGTTCCGGGCGCCGCAGATGATCTCCTGGGGCTCGCCGGTGCCGTTGGCCTGGCCGACGTCGACGGTGCAGAAGCGGATGGGCTTCTTGAACTCCGTCAGCTCCTCGATGGTGAGGACCTTGCCGACCACCAGCGGGCCGGTCAGGCCGGCGCCGAGCTGCTCGACGGCCTCGACCTCGAGGCCTGCCGAAATGAGCTTGGCCTGGACGTCGCGGCCGGTCTCCGTCGCCGGCAGGTCGACGTACTCCCGCAGCCAAGAAAGCGGGACCCGCATCAGATCTCCATCCCGAACGGCCGGGTGAACCGGACGTCACCCTCGACCATGTTTCGCATGTCGTCGACGTTGTGGCGGAACATCAGCATCCGCTCGATGCCGAACCCGAAGGCGAATCCGCTGTACTTCTCGGGGTCCACACCGCAGGCGACGAGCACCTTCGGGTTGACCATGCCGCAGCCGCCCAGCTCGATCCAGCCCTCGCTGCCGCAGGTGCGGCAGGGGCGGTCCGGGTTGCCGACGGACTCGCCGCGGCAGACGTAGCAGAGCATGTCCATCTCGGCGGACGGCTCGGTGAAGGGGAAGAAGTTCGGGCGCAGCCGGGTCTTCATGTCCGGGCCGAAGAGCGCCTGGACCATGTGGTCCAGGGTGCCCTTGAGGTCGGCCATGGTCAGGCCCTCGTCGACGGCGAGCAGCTCGATCTGGTGGAAGACCGGGGTGTGCGTGGCGTCGAGCTCGTCGGTGCGGTAGACGCGGCCGGGACACACGACGTAGACCGGGGGCTCCCGGTCGATGAGCGTGCGGGCCTGGACCGGCGAGGTGTGCGTGCGCAGCACGACACCGGACTCGTCGCCCGTGAGGGCTTTTCCGTCGGGGGAGGTTCCCTCGACGAAGAAGGTGTCCTGCATCTGGCGCGCCGGGTGGTCCGGTACGAAGTTGAGGGCGTCGAAGTTGAACCACTCCGCCTCGACCTCGGGGCCCTCGGCGACCTCGTACCCCATGGAGACGAACACGTCGGAGACGCGCTCCATGAGCGTGGTCAGCGGGTGGCGGGCACCGGCCGGGACGCGGTCGTACGGCAGGGTGACGTCGACGGCCTCCTCGACGAGGACGCGCGCGTCGCGCTCGGCCTCGAGCTCGGTCTGCCGGGCGGCGAGCGCCTTGGAGACGATGCCGCGGGCCTGGCCCACGATCTTTCCGGCGGCTGCCTTGGCCTGCGGGGGCAGGGCACCGATCTCCCGGTTGGCGAGCGCCAGCGGCGAGGTGCCACCGGTGTGCGCCGTCTTCGCGTGCGCGAGCGCGTCGAGGTCGCCCGCGGCGGCGAAGGCGGCGAGCGCCTCGTCCCGCATGCGCTCGATCTCTTCCGGTTTCAGTGCCTCGACCTCAACCGGGTCGTACGACTTATTGGGTGCGGACATCTCTTCCCGTGCTTCCGTTGGCTTGGCTGGGCGGCCCCGCTCGACGTCAAGGGCGCAAACGTGCCAAAGGACGAGTCTAACGGGGTGGGGGGATGCGAATGAGCCCGTGGGCGGCCCGGGCGGCTTTCGATCTCGTCCGATCCTGTCCGATCCGGTCGGACTTCGTGCAGGATCTCGTCAGGCGAGATGGGCCGGGGTGCCGACGGGCAGCATAAATCGGAACTCGGCCCCGCCTCGGGGGCCCCTGCCGACGGTGATGGTTCCGCCGTGGGCCTCGACGACGCCCTTGACGATATAGAGGCCGAGGCCGGTGCCGCCGCGCTTGCTGCCCCGCCAGAAGCGGGTGAAGACGCGGCTCATCGACTCCTCGGGGATGCCGGGGCCCTCGTCGCTCACGGTGACCTCCGTCCCCTCTTCTCCGTCGGCGCACGTCCTGGCGGGTGCCACCTCGATGGTGACGGTTCCTTCGCCGTGGCGCACCGCATTTTCGAGGAGGTTCCCGAGGATCTGGTCGATCTTGTCGGGGTCGGCCCAGAGCGCGGGCAGCCCGGGCATGATCCGGACGAAGAACCGGTCCGGGGACTGGCCGCCGGTGGTGTGCACCTGGACGTGCCGGCCGATGGCGGCGGCGATGTCGACGGGCTGGCGCCGTACCTCCAGCCGGCCGGAGTCGATCCGGGAGATGTCGAGGAGTTCGGCGATGAGCCGCTTGATGCGGCCCGCGTCGGCGTCGACGGTCTCCAGCATGAGCCGCTTCTGCTCGTCGTTGAACCGGTCCCACTTGCCGAGGAGGGTGGCGGTGAAGCCCTTGACCGAGGTGAGCGGGGAGCGCAGTTCGTGGGCGACGGTGGCGATGAGCTCGGCGTGGCTGCGCTCGGTGCGACGGCGCGCCTCCGTGCCCCGCAGGCAGACCACGACCCGGCGGACCGGCCCGGTGGGGTGCTCGCGGATGTACCGGGCGGAGACGAGGACCTCACGGCCGCCGGGCAGCAGCAGATTGCGCTCGGGCTGGCCGCGGCGGGTGGCGAGGCCGCCGTACGGGTCGGTCAGGGCCCACCAGCGGCTTCCCTTGAGGTCTTCGAGCGGCAGGGCCTGGTCGAGGGGGAGGCCGAGGGCCTTGTCGCCGGGGACGGCGGTGATACGGCTGGCGGCGGCGTTGAAGGTGACGACCCGGCCGGTCTCGTCGGCGACGACGAGTCCGTCGGGGAGGTCGTCGGGAAGCACTCCGGCGAATCCGTCGGTGTCGGCCGCGACCGCGTCGGCCGTAGCGTCGGCGGCGGGGCCCGAACCCTCCTGGGCATCGGGCCCGGCGGCGGGGCCGGTCCGCTCCCGGTCGTCCGGTGCGGCCGCCTCGCCCGGCGGCTCCTGGGCGTGCGGCGGGGCGCTCCGCCCCTGTGCGGGACTGTCCGTGCCGACCGTCATCCCCGTTCCCCACCCCTCCGTGTAGCGCAGTGGGCCCCCGAGTGCGTCACTCTACTGGGCGGGGAGGGCGGAATGGACCCCTCAGGCGGAGGTTCGGGGCCGCTGTGCGCGAGCGGAGGCGTACAGGCAGACCGCGGCGGCCGTCGCGAGGTTGAGGCTCTCGGCCTTGCCGTGGATCGGGACGCGTACGACGGCGTCGGCGAGCGCCCTGGTCTCCTCGGGGAGCCCCCAGGCCTCGTTGCCGAAGATCCAGGCGGTGGGCCCGCCCATGGTGCCGGCGTCCAGTTCGGCGTCGAGGTCGTCCTGACCTGCCCCGTCCGCGGCGAGGATCCGTACGCCCGCGCTCTTCAGCCCGGCGACGGCCTGCTCGACGGGAACGCCGACGGCGACCGGCAGGTGGAAGAGCGAACCGACGGAGGCCCGGACGGACTTCGGGTTGTAGAGGTCCACGGAGGCGTCGGTGAGGACGACCGCGTCGGCGCCGGCCGCGTCGGCGCAGCGCAGCACGGTGCCCGCGTTCCCGGGATCGCGTACGTGGGCGAGGACGGCGACCAGCTTGGGGCGGGCCGCGACGATCTCCTCGAACGGCGAGTCGAGGAACCGGCAGACGCCAACGAGCCCCTGCGGGGTGACGGTCTGGGAGACCTCGGCGAGGACGGCGTCGGAGGCGTGGTGGACGCGGGCTCCGGCGGCGAGGGCGGCCTCGATGATGGTGCTGTAGCGCTCGGCGGCCTCGACGGTGGTGAAGAGCTCGACGAGCGTGGGCTCTCCGGTGGAGCCGCGGTGCTCCACGGCCTCACGTACGGCCTGCGGGCCCTCGGCGATGAAGAGGCGGTCCTTGCCCCGGAAGTTGCGCTTGGCGAGCCGCCGGGCGGCGACGACGCGCGGGGAACGCGGGGAGATCAGCTCGGGGGTGACCATGGGGTGCGGCGGTTCTCTCTTCGTGCCGGGTGGCTTCGGGATCCGGGGCTGCGGGGGCCGGGCGGGTCCGGGGCTTCGGTGACCGGTCTCGTGACCTTCCGTGACCGGTCTCGTGACCTTCTGTGTCCGGCCTCGGGGCCCGGGTTCGGTGGCGCTCGGGCCTGGGCGGCCCACCTCCACCGAACACCCTTCAGGGGGCAGACGCACCCGGACCCGCAGACGCGTGCGCGCCTGCGGGTCCGGGCAGAGGTACTGCGGCCTGGAAGATCAGGCGGCGGCCTTCGGGGCGTTGACGTCGGCCGGCAGAGCCTTCTGCGCGACCTCGACCAGCGCGGCGAACGCGTTGGAGTCGTTGACGGCCAGCTCGGCGAGGATCTTGCGGTCCACCTCGATGTTGGCGGCGTTCAGACCCTGGATGAGGCGGTTGTACGTCATGCCGTTCTGGCGGGCAGCGGCGTTGATGCGCTGGATCCACAGCCGACGGAAGTCGCCCTTGCGCTTCTTGCGGTCGTTGTAGTTGTAGACCAGGGAGTGGGTGACCTGCTCCTTGGCCTTGCGGTACAGGCGCGAGCGCTGACCGCGGTAGCCGGAGGCCGCCTCGAGGATCGCCCGGCGCTTCTTGTGGGCGTTGACTGCCCGCTTGACGCGTGCCACTTGTTAACTCCTTGTAGCGGGGTCGTGGTGGTCATCACACGACCCGAAAATCGGATGGTTCCCGGACTTGGCCGGAAGCTCTCGTCGCCGAGAGCGGGAGATCAAACTCAGATGCCCAGCATCTTCTTGATCTTGGCGGCGTCACCCGGGGCCATCTCGGCGTTGCCGGTGAGGCGACGCGTCAGCTTGGACGACTTGTGCTCGAGCAGGTGGCGCTTGCCGGCGCGCTCGCGCAGGATCTTGCCGGTGCCGGTGACCTTGAAGCGCTTCTTGGCACCGGAGTGCGTCTTGTTCTTCGGCATCGCGCCGTATCTCCTCGTCAGTGGCGCTCCCCACCGGTGCGGGCACCGGAGATCCGGGAGCGTCAGTTCTTCGTTCGGTGGTTCCGGGCGAGGCCCAGGGCTGCCTGGTTGGCAGCCCGTCGGGTCACGCCTCGGGGGTCTCGGCCGGGGCTTCCGCCTCGACCTCGACGACCGGAGCCTCAGCAGCCTCGGTCTCGGCGACCGGAGCCTCGGACGTCTCCTCGGAGGTGACGCCCTGGCGCTCGGCCTTGCGTGCGGCCTGGGCCTCACGCGCCTCGGCCATGGCCTCGGTCTTCTTCTTGTGCGGGCCGAGAACCATGATCATGTTCCGGCCGTCCTGCTTCGGGTTGGACTCGATGAAGCCGAGCTCCTCGACGTCCGACGCCAGCCGCTGCAGCAGCCGGAAACCAAGCTCGGGACGGGACTGCTCACGACCACGGAACATGATCGTGATCTTGACCTTGTCACCCTGCTTGAGGAACCGGACGACGTGACCCTTCTTGGTGTCATAGTCGTGCGGGTCGATCTTCGGCCGGAGCTTCATCTCCTTGATGACCGTGTGCGCCTGGTTCTTGCGCGCCTCACGGGCCTTCATGGCCGACTCGTACTTGAACTTCCCGTAGTCCATGAGCTTGCACACGGGCGGACGGGCGTTCGCCGCGACCTCGACCAGGTCGAGGTCGTACTCCTGTGCGAGCTCCAGGGCCTTGGCAAGCGGAACAATCCCGACCTGCTCGCCGCTGGGTCCGACAAGTCGCACCTCGGGAACGCGAATCCTGTCGTTGATGCGGGGCTCGGCGCTGATGGATCCTCCTAGGTAGCACCACGCGACCGCCTGGCGGACGGACGCGCATGTTTTCTGGTGAGACCAACCGAGCCGGTACATGAAAAATGCCCCGGACGGGACACAGGCGGGGCTCCATGGAAATACCGGAGCACCGCCGCGGTCAACCGCGGGGCGCACATCGGGCGGCTCCATCGTCCGTACGGAACGATGGTCGCCACCTGACCGGTGACCCGCCACCCGTGAGGGTGGTCAGGTGGGAGAACGGAGCCTCCACTTGTGGGCCGGGCACACAGGTGTCCGGCCGGTCGTTACACAAGGTTAGCAGGACCCGGCGGTCTTCGCTAACCGAGGACCGGCATATCGTATGAGGCATGAGCGAGACGCCCCAGAACGAGTCCCCGGACTCCCCCGACACCGCCGATTCCCCCGACTTCGACGCCATGACCCGCGACATCGCGGAGGTCCCCGCGGTCGAGGTGATCGTGACCGTCGCCGTCAACCTGATGAGCGCCGCCGCGGTGAAGCTCGGGCTCACCGAGGAGGGCGACAAGTACAAGGACCTCGACGAGGCCCGCAAGCTGGTGCACGCGCTCGCGGGCCTGCTCGACGCCGGCGCGACGGAGGTCTCGTCCTTCCACGCGGCTCCCCTGCGGGACGGCCTGAAGTCCCTCCAGCTCGCCTTCCGCGAGGCGTCCCTGGTCCCGGACGAGCCGGGCCAGGGCCCCGGCGAGAAGTACACGGGACCGGTGTACGGCTAGGACCACCGAAACACCGGGGTACGTGTTTCCGCACGTACCCCTGCTTCTTTTACTTCTTTACGTAGAAGGGCTCGCCCGGAGGGGTGGCCGAGGCCGGCAGAAGTGCCAGGTCGAGGCCCCGCACCAGGCGGGCCCTCAGTGTTTCGTCTGCGGCCAGGGCGCGGGCGACGCGCTGGGCGGCCTCCGCCGGGGAGCCGCCCTCGGCGAGGACCAGGGCGAGGGTGCCGTCGGCGGCGCCGGGGCCCAGATGGGCGCGGAGCACCGCGGGCTCGGCGGCGACGGCGGTCCGTACCGCTTCCCGTACGGCGGGGTCGTCGAGCGGGTCGACGCTGGTACGGCCCTCGGCGAGGGCGAGCAGGGCCGGGCCGGTCAGCTGGTACGGCACCGGGCCCGCGAGGTCGAGGACGATCGTGTCGGCCTTCTCGTGCGCGGCCGCCTGGAGCGCCTGGTGGAGCGGGACGGCCACGGGCCGGGCCTCCGGGTCCCACAGGGCGAGCGAGGCGGTCGAGGTGAAGGCGGGCAGGGCGCGCCGGTCACCGGCGGTGAGGGTGGGGACCGCCATGTCGCTGGTCTTCTCGCGGCGCAGGCCGTTCTCGTCGGTCTCGACCTCGCCGAGGACGGCGACGACGGGGACGAGCAGCCGGGCCTCCCGCAGCGCGTCGAGGACGGGGCCGTGGGCGGTTCTGTCCTCCGCCCAGGCCGCGAGGGCCGCGGCGAGCCGCGGGTCGGCGGTGCCGTCGTCGTCGGAGAAACCGGGGTCCGGGATGTTCTTGAGCGCCACGCACCGAGCCTAACCGCCGGGCGGGGGCCGCCGGTCCGCCGGGTCCCGGGGTGTCCTGACGGTCCGACCGGAGCCCGACCCGACCGGCAGGTCGGTCCTCAGCGGGTCCGGTGGGCGCGGCGGAGGATGACGGCGGTGAGGAGGAGCAGGGCGCCGAGGCCGCCGGCGAGCGGGGCGAGCAGGCCGACGGGGCGGCTCTCCTCGGGGGCGGGGAGCGGTCCGGGGCCGAAATGGCGGTCCCGGTAGCCGACGGCCGTGGCCTTGGGGTCGCCGCCCTTGATCTTCGCGCCGGCCTCGATCGCGGCGGCCGGGTCGACCGTCCCGTACCCCTTGGCATCGCTGCGGCCGCCCTTGGGGCGGTTGCGGGCGGTGTCGATGAGGAGCCGCTTGACCTGGGCCGGGGTGAGGTCGGGGTGCGCGGAGCGGACGAGGGCGACGGCCCCGGAGGCGAACGCGGCGGCGGCGCTGGTGCCCCAGCCCTCGTAGTAGCGGCGGTCGGGGTCGGCGATGGCGATGTCGACCCCGGGGGCGCTGACGGTGGCGTACCAGCGGCGGGTGGAGAAGGAGGCGTGGGTGCCGTAGCGGTCGACCGCCGTCACGGCGATGACGCCGGGGTAGGCGGCCGGGTACGAGATGTGGTCGCCCTTCTCGCCGCCGTTGCCGGCGGAGGCGACGACGGAGACGCCCTTCGCGAGGGCGTACTGGACGGCGGCGTCCTCGCCGGCGTCCGGGTGGGCGGACTTGGAGTCGTCGCCGAGGGACATGTTGATGACGTCGGCACCGTGGTCGGCGGCCCACCTGATGCCCTCGGCGAGGGCGGTCCCGCGGGTCTTGCGGGCCTTGTCCCGGGACTTGTCGGTGCCTTCGAGGATGACCCGGACGGGCAGGATCCTGGCGTCGGGTGCGATGCCGAGGACGCCGTCGCCGCCGTCGGGGCCATGGCCGTGCCCGGCGATGATCCCGGCCATGGCGGTCCCGTGCCGGGCCCAGGCGCGGTCGCCCCGTGAGGCGCCGAAGCCGACGAGGTCGCGGCCGGTGAGGACCGAGCCCTCGAGGTCGGGGTGCTGGGCGTCGACGCCGGTGTCGAGGACGGCGATCGTGACGCCCTCCCCCTTGGTGGTGCGCCAGGCCTCTTCGGTGTGGAGGGCCTGGAGGCCCCACTGCCGGGCCCGGATGGTGTCGGCGTACGCGGGTGTGGTGGTGGCGGGGAGGACGGCGAAGGCGGTGGCGAGGAGAACGGCCGCGGGGGTACGGAGGCGGGTCACCGGGCGTCCTCGTCCTTGTCCTTGTCGGGCGGGGCGACGGCCGTGCGCAGCAGCTGCTCGAGACGGAGGGTGATGTTCTTGGCCTCGTGGCCGAGGCCCGACTGCGCGGTGGCGTCGGTGCGGCCCGCGGTCATGGCGCGGTCGGCGGGCTGCGGGGCGTCGACGGCGCGGCCGTCGGCGAAACCGGAGACGGCGGTGACGACGACGGGGAGGTCGGTGGGGGCGTTCAGCCACCAGCCGGCCCGCTGCTTCGCGCCGAAGCGGGCGGCGACGGTGCCGGGGCCGGAGAGCGCCGGGGGGACGTCCTGGCCGAGGCGGGTGGTGAGGCCCTTGCCGAGGGTGCGCTGTGTGGCGGCGTCGGCGCGGGTGAAGACGAGGCCGACGGTGATCACGCTGCTGGCGGTGGCGTCGGTGTACGTGGCGCGCAGGACGCGCTCGCAGCCGAGCGGCCGGAGGGTCGCGAGGAGGCCCTTGGCCAGGACGGCCGGGGAGCAGGCGGCGTCGGGGGCGACGACGATCCGCGTCCAGGTCCGGGCGGCGCCGCCCGGTCCCGCGCCGGGTCCCGCGAGGGTGCGGGGGAAGAGGGTGTCGACGGGGGCGTTGTGCCAGAGGTCCTTGGCCTGGGTGTACCCGGCGGGTTCGGCGGGCTCCCCGGGCTCTGCGGCGGCCAGCCACATGCCGGTGAGGGCGCCGCCGATGAGCCCGATCCCGAGCACGGCGCAGACGCCGACGGCGATGGCCCGCCCGGTCCGTCGTTCCCGCACGGGCCGGAGCCGCGTGGTGGTCTCGACGGGAGTCTCGGGCGGCGGGGTGACATGGGCCGCCCGGTGGGCGCCGTGGCCGTGGGGATGGCCGGACGGGGTGATGTGGGGCCGGGCGTGGTGGGGGACGGCATGCGGGAGGGGACCGGCGGCGGCGCCCGTGCGCGCGGGGGCGGCCGGGGCGGGGCCCGCGGCGGCGGGCACGGGGTTCGCCCGGCGGGGCGTCGGCCGGGCGGGCGCGGACGCCGTCGGCGCGGGCTGCGGCTGGGGGGCCGTGGGACCTGCGGCCGGTCGCGGGAGGGGGGCGGAGGGGGCGGACGCGGGCCGGGTGGGGGCGGCGGACGCGGGCTGCCAGGGGGCGCCGGGCGCCGGAGCGGCGGGGCCGGACGGCGGGCGACTCGGAGCGGTCGCCGCCGGACCCGTGTCGGAGACGGGGGCCGAGGGCGAGGCGGAGGGAGCGGGCATCGGCCGAGACGGGCTGCCGGTCTGTCCCGAGGCCACCGCGGCGGAGGTCACCGCGGAGACGGGAGGAGCCGGCGGAGCGGGGGGCGCCGCGGGGGACGGGGCGGCCGGAGCGGTCGCCGGGCGGGACGGGGCGGCCGGCGGGCGGGAGGGGGCGGCCGGCGTCGAACCCGTGGGGCCGGTCGTCGGGTGGGGCGGGGCGGAGGGCGGACCCGCGGAGCCCGCCAGCGGAGGCATCGGCTGCGAGACAACCGACCCGGCCCGTGCCGGGGCCGTGGGGCCGGAGTTCCCGCCGGCCGGAGCCGCCGGAGCCGTCGTCGCGCCGGTCGTCGCAGGTGCGGGGCGGCCCGGCACCGTGCCCGCGGGCGGACCTGCCGGGGGCGCGGTCGTGGGGCGGGGCGGGGTCCCCGCCGTCGAAGGCGTGGGCCCGGTCGCCCGGCGGGGCGCGTCCTCGGGCGGCCTCGGCGGGCCCGGCGCGGCTATCGGGGCTGTCGGGGCCTGTGCGGAGACCGGTCCGCTCCCCGGCGTCGGTGGTGCGTCCCCCGGCCTGATCGGTCGCAGCCGGGTCGTCATCTCCATCTCGGACGGGGCCGGTGCCGGGTCCGGTCGGAGGAGGGCGTCCGTGATGCGGGAGGTCGTGCCGGGGCGCTGTTCGCCGGTCATCCCCGTCCCCCCGCTCGTGTCGACAATGCCCGTCACTCTACGGGCTGTTCCCCCTGGTACGGGAACTCAGGGGCTACCCACCCGTAAACCTGTCTGGCAAGCTCGGGCCATGACTCCCCGTGCCGCCGACCGGGCCCGTTACGACCGGGCCACCGCTCATCTCGACGCGCCCGTGGCGATCGTCGATCTGGAGGCCTTCGACGCCAACGCGGACGACCTCGTGCGCCGGGCCGGCGGCAAGCCCGTCCGGGTCGCGAGCAAGTCCGTGCGGTGCCGGGCGCTCCTGGAGCGGGTGCTGGCGCGGGAGGGCTTCGCCGGGATCATGTCGTTCACGCTCGACGAGTCGCTGTGGCTGGCCCGTGCCGGGTTCGAGGACGTGCTCCTCGCCTATCCGTCGGCGGACCGCACCGGCTTCGGTGAGCTGGCGCGCGATCCGAAGCCGGCCGCCGCCGTGACGGTGATGGTCGACGACGTGGCGCAGCTGGATCTGATCGACGCCTCCCGCGCGGGCGGGACGGAGGAGGTCCGGGTCTGTCTGGAGCTGGACACCGCGCTCAGCCTCCTCGGCGGCCGGATCCGGGTCGGTGCCCGTCGCTCCCCGCTGCGCGAGCCCGCGCAACTGGCGGAGCTGGCCCGTTCGGTGGTGCGGCGCCCCGGGTTCCGGCTGGTCGGGATCATGGCGTACGAGGGTCATGTCGCGGGTGTCGGTGACGCGATCGCGGGCCGGCCGCTGCGGTCGCGGGCGATCCGGCTGATGCAGGCGGCGGCCCGCAGGGAACTGGCCGAGCGCAGGGCGGCCGTGGTCCGTGCCGTACGGGCCGTGGCGCCGGACCTGGAGTTCGTGAACGGCGGCGGCACGGGCAGCGTGCAGCACACGGCGGCCGAGGACGCGGTGACGGAGATCGCCGCGGGTTCGGGGCTCTTCGTGCCGCGGCTCTTCGACAACTACACCTCGTTCAGCGGGCGGCCCGCGGCGCTGTTCGCGCAGCCCGTCGTCCGCCGGCCGGGGGTCGGGGTGGTGACCGTCCTCGGGGGCGGCTATCCGGCGTCCGGGGCCGCCGGGCCGGACCGGCTGCCCGTGCCGTATCTGCCGGAGGGGCTCGCGTACGACCCCCAGGAAGGTCCGGGCGAGGTGCAGACCCCGCTGATCGGCTCGCCCGCCGACGATCTGCGGATCGGCGACAAGGTGTGGTTCCGGCACGCGAAGGCGGGCGAGCTGTGTGAGCGGTTCGCGAGTCTGGAGCTGATCGAGGGCGACCGGGTCACCGCCACCGTCCCCACGTACCGGGGCGAGGGCCGGACCTTCCTCTAGGCCCTGTCGGCGGAACCCCCCCCCCCCCCCCCCCCCCTCGCCCCCCGGACGGAATACCGGGGGCCCCGGCGTCCTCCTCCCGGCCCCTGCTCCCCCCTGGTGGCCAGACCCCCG
>NZ_JBVHZJ010000025.1:0-115080 GCF_055574655.1 Streptomyces sp. NPDC029956
TTGGCGTTGGTGCGCTCGCCGATCGCCATGTACGCGGTGTCCTGCCGGAACGGCACGGTCTGGTACAGCGAGGCGGCACCCGGCTCGGGATGCGGCTCGCGCACGGCGGGGGTGAGGTCGCGGACGCGCTCGACGACCTGGCGCAGGTGCTCGGGGGTCGTACCGCAGCAGCCGCCGATCAGGGAGAGGCCGTACTCGCGGACGAAGGTCTCCTGGGCGTCGGCGAGCTCGGCGGGGCTGAGCGGGTAGTGGGCGCCGTCGGAGGTGAGGACGGGCAGGCCGGCGTTGGGCATGCAGGAGAGCGGGATGCGCGAGTGGCGGGCGAGGTAGCGCAGGTGCTCGCTCATCTCGGCGGGGCCGGTGGCGCAGTTCAGGCCGATCATGTCGATGCCGAGCGGCTCCAGGGCCGTCAGGGCCGCACCGATCTCCGAGCCGAGGAGCATGGTGCCGGTGGTCTCGACGGTGACGGAGACGATGAGCGGCACGTCGGCGCCGAGCGCGTCGAGGGCGCGACGGGCGCCGATGACGGACGCCTTGGTCTGCAGCAGGTCCTGGGTGGTCTCCACCAGGAGGGCGTCGGCACCGCCGGCGAGGAGGCCTTCGGCGTTCTGCTGGTAGGCGTCGCGCAGCAGCGGGTAGGGGGCGTGGCCGAGGGTCGGGAGCTTGGTGCCGGGGCCGATGGAGCCGAGGACCCAGCGCTGGCGTCCGGTGGAGGCGGTGAACTCGTCGGCGACCTCGCGGGCGATGCGGGCACCGGCCTCGGAGAGTTCGTGGACGCGCTCGGGGATGTCGTACTCGCCCAGGGCGGCGTGGTTGGCGCCGAAGGTGTTCGTCTCGACGCAGTCGACGCCCGCCGCGAAGTACTCCTCGTGCACCGAGCGGACGATGTCGGGCCGGGTGACGTTGAGGATCTCGTTGCAGCCTTCGAGGTTCTGGAAGTCCTCGAGGGTGGGGTCCTGTGCCTGCAGCATGGTGCCCATGGCGCCGTCGGCGACGACGACCCGGCTGGCGAGTGCCTCGCGGAGGGCTGCGGCGCGGTTCCGGCTGTCTGCGGAAGGGGTCGGCAACGAGGCCATGGATGAGCTCCCTGGGATGCGACGGCTGTCGGCTTTGCACCTTCGGAGGAGGGTGCACGGGGCCAGCGTAACCGCGCTCCGGCCGGGGTGGACACGGCGTCTCGCGGGGCGGACGGCATCCTGTGTGCGGGGACTCCCGGTTCTGACCGTTCTTGACCGACACTGTCATGTGTCACGCAAGGTCGGCATCGACCGATAGTGTTCAGCATTGTCGAACAGCGTGAGAGGGAGAAGGGCCGGGCGATGGCGAAGAACATCCAGTCGCTTGAACGGGCGGCTGCCATGCTGCGACTGCTCGCGGGCGGCGAGCGCCGGCTGGGCCTGTCCGACATCGCGTCCTCACTGGGACTCGCCAAGGGCACCGCCCACGGCATCCTGCGCACGCTCCAGGCGGAGGGCTTCGTGGAGCAGGAGGCGGCCTCGGGCCGCTATCAGCTCGGCGCGGAGCTGCTACGGCTCGGCAACAGCTACCTCGACGTGCACGAGCTGCGCGCGCGGGCGCTGGTCTGGACGGACGACCTGGCGCGGTCCAGCGGCGAGAGCGTGCACCTGGGGGTGCTGCACCAGCAGGGCGTCCTGATCGTGCACCACGTCTTCCGGCCGGACGACAGCCGTCAGGTCCTGGAGGTGGGTGCCATGCAGCCGCTGCACTCCACGGCCCTGGGGAAGGTCCTGTCGGCGTACGACCCGGTGGCGCACAGCGAGGTCCTGGAGGTCGAGCGGGAGCCGTTCACGCCCCGCACGACCACGGAGCTCGGGGAGTTCGAGTCGCTGCTCGACATGACGCGGGCCAAGGGCTGGGCGGCGGACGTGGAGGAGACCTGGGAGGGCGTCGCCTCGGTGGCGGCGCCGATCCACGACCGCCGTCGGATGCCGGTGGGCGCGGTGGCGGTGACGGGCGCCGTGGAGCGGCTGTGCCCGTCCGGGGAGCTGCGCCCCGAACTCGTCGCCGCGGTACGGGACTGCGCCCGCGCGGTCTCCCGGGATCTGGGAGCCGGCCGCTTCTGACCCTGCGCCACCGCGCCCCCCGACCTGAGTGAACCCGCCGGTAACGATCGCGTTATCGGCGGGTTTTTCGCATCCCGGGGCCTTGACGTGCTGTTGACCGGGGGCAAAACTTCCGTTCATCGGTCGGCAATGCCGAACACCTAACGGCAATAGGCGCTAGAGTGTCGCAGTGCCAAGGGCCGGAAACAGCCCTCACACGAGGGTGCGGACCTCCGGAGGGATCCGGAGTCCGCCGTTCCCCTGGACGAAGGACAAAGGAGTCGCGGGTGTCCAGCTCCGACATCTTCCTCGGCGAGACCATCGGTACCGCCGTTCTGATTCTGCTCGGCGGCGGCGTGTGCGCCGCCGTCACGCTCAAGGGCTCCAAGGCCCGCAACGCGGGCTGGCTCGCGATCACCTTCGGGTGGGGCTTCGCCGTCATGACGGCCGTCTACATGACGGCTTCCCTCTCGGGTGCCCATCTGAACCCCGCCGTCACGGTCGGAATCGCGATCAAGGACGGCGAGTGGGGCGACGTCCCCGTCTACATCGCCGGCCAGATGCTCGGCGCCATGATCGGCGCGGCGCTGGTCTGGGTGGCCTACTACGGCCAGTTCCAGGCGCACCTCGCCGACCCCGAGGCCTCGGGCAAGAAGCCGATCGAGGGCCCCGGCCCGGTGCTCGGCATCTTCTCCACCGGCCCCGAGATCCGGAACACCTGGCAGAACCTCGCCACCGAGATCATCGGCACCGTCGTGCTCGTCCTGGCCGTGCTCACGCAGGGCCTCAACGACAGCGGCAAGGGCCTCGGCGTCATAGGCGCCCTGATCACCGCGTTCGTCGTGGTCTCCATCGGCCTCTCGCTCGGCGGCCCGACCGGCTACGCGATCAACCCGGCCCGCGACCTCGGCCCGCGCATCGTGCACGCCCTGCTCCCGCTGCCGCACAAGGGCACCTCCGACTGGAGCTACGCCTGGATCCCGGTCGTCGGTCCGCTGATCGGTGGAGCCGTCGCCGCGGGTATCTACAACATCGCGTTCGCCTGAGCCGTCCTTCTTCCAGACTTCCCATGGAGCACACCGTGACCGACGCCCACACCTCCGGCCCGTTCATCGCGGCCATCGACCAGGGCACCACCTCCTCCCGCTGCATCGTCTTCGACAAGGACGGCCGGATCGTCTCGGTCGACCAGAAGGAGCACGAGCAGATCTTCCCGAAGCCCGGCTGGGTCGAGCACGACGCCGCCGAGATCTGGACCAACGTCCAGGAGGTCGTCGCCGGCGCCCTGACGAAGGGCGGCATCGCCGCCTCGGACGTCAAGGCCATCGGCATCACCAACCAGCGCGAGACCACGCTGCTCTGGGACAAGAACACCGGTGAGCCCGTCCACAACGCCCTCGTCTGGCAGGACACCCGCACCGACGCCCTCTGCAAGGAGCTCGGCCGCAACGTCGGCCAGGACCGCTTCCGCCGCGAGACCGGCCTGCCGCTGGCGAGCTACTTCGCCGGCCCGAAGATCCGCTGGATGCTCGACAACGTCGAGGGGCTGCGGGAGCGCGCCGAGGCCGGCGACATCCTCTTCGGCACCATGGACTCGTGGGTCATCTGGAACCTCACGGGTGGCACCGACGGCGGCGTGCACGTCACCGACGTCACCAACGCCTCGCGCACCATGCTGATGAACCTGCACACCCTGGCCTGGGACGAGAAGATCGCGGAGTCGATGGGGGTCCCCCTCAACGTCCTCCCCGAGATCCGGTCCTCCGCCGAGGTCTACGGCCACGTCAAGGACGGCGCCCTCGCCGGCGTCCCGGTCGCCTCGGCGCTCGGCGACCAGCAGGCCGCCCTGTTCGGCCAGACCTGCTTCGCCGAGGGCGAGGCCAAGTCCACGTACGGCACCGGCACCTTCATGCTCATGAACACCGGTGACAAGATCATCAACTCCTACAGCGGCCTGCTGACCACCGTCGGCTACCAGATCGGCGACCAGAAGCCGGTCTACGCCCTGGAGGGCTCGATCGCCGTCACCGGTTCGCTGGTGCAGTGGATGCGCGACCAGATGGGCCTCATCAAGTCCGCCGCCGAGATCGAGACCCTCGCGTCCTCGGTCGAGGACAACGGCGGCGCCTACTTCGTGCCGGCCTTCTCCGGCCTGTTCGCCCCGTACTGGCGCTCCGACGCCCGCGGTGTGATCGCCGGCCTCACCCGGTACGTCACCAAGGCGCACATCGCCCGCGCCGTCCTGGAGGCCACCGCCTGGCAGACCCGCGAGATCACCGACGCCATGACGAAGGACTCCGGCGTCGAGCTCACCGCGCTCAAGGTCGACGGCGGCATGACCTCCAACAACCTGCTGATGCAGACCCTCTCGGACTTCCTGGACGCGCCCGTCGTGCGTCCGATGGTCGCCGAGACCACCTGCCTCGGTGCCGCCTACGCCGCCGGCCTGGCCGTCGGCTTCTGGCCGGACACCGACGCGCTGCGCGCCAACTGGCGTCGCGCCGCGGAATGGACCCCTCGCATGGACGCCGACAGGCGCGACAGCGAGTACAAGAGCTGGCTCAAGGCCGTGGAACGCTCCATGGGCTGGCTCGATGACGCATCCGAGGAGTAATTCGACATGACCACCCTGCAGAGCGTCCCTGCCCTTGGGACGCACCCGGCGTCCGGCTCCCTCCCGAGCCGCGCCGAGACCCGGGACCAGCTTTCCAAGGCGACGTACGACCTCCTGGTGATCGGCGGCGGCATCCTGGGCATCTCCACCGCCTGGCACGCCGCGCAGTCGGGCCTGCGGGTGGCCCTGGTGGACGCCGGCGACTTCGCCGGCGCCACCTCCTCCGCCTCCTCGAAGCTGCTCCACGGCGGTCTGCGCTACCTGCAGACCGGCGCGGTGAAGCTGGTCGCGGAGAACCACTTCGAGCGGCGTGCGGTCTCCCGTCAGGTGGCACCGCACCTCGCCAACCCCCTCACCTTCTACCTGCCCGTCTACAAGGGCGGCCCGCACGGCGCGGCCAAGCTGGGTGCCGGTGTCTTCGCCTACAGCGCCCTCTCGGCGTTCGGTGACGGCGTCGGGCACCTGCTCTCCCCCGCCAAGGCCGCGCAGGACGTGCCCGAGCTGCGCACCGACAACCTCAAGGCCGTGGCCGTCTACGGCGACGACCAGATGAACGACGCCCGCATGGCGCTGATGACGGTCCGCGCCGCCGTCGACGCCGGTGCCACCGTCCTCAACCACGCCGAGGTCACCGGGCTGCGCTTCACCAAGGGCCGGGTCACCGGTGCCGAGCTCAAGGACCGCACCAGCGGCGACGAGTTCGGTGTCACCGCCCGCCTCGTGCTCAACGCGACCGGCCCGTGGGTCGACCACCTGCGGAAGATGGAGGACCCGAACGCGGCCCCCTCCATCCGCCTCTCCAAGGGCGCGCACCTGGTCCTCAAGCGGACCTCGCCGTGGAAGGCCGCCCTGGCCACCCCGATCGACAAGTACCGCATCACCTTCGCCCTCCCCTGGGAGGACATGCTGCTGCTCGGCACCACCGACGAGGAGTACGAGGGCGACCCCGGCCAGGTCGAGGTCACCGAGCAGGACACCGCCCAGATCCTGGACGAGGCCGCCTTCTCCATCCGCGACCAGCAGCTGTCGCGCGACCTGATCACCTACGCCTTCGCCGGTCTGCGGGTGCTCCCGGGCGGTCCCGGCGACACCTCGAAGGCCAAGCGCGAGACGGTCGTCACCGAGGGCCGCGGCGGCATGCTGTCGGTGGCCGGCGGCAAGTGGACGACCTTCCGCCACATCGGCCGTACGGTGATGAAGAAGCTGGAGCAGCTCCCCGGCCACCCCCTGGGCGAGGACTACGAGTCGGTGTCGACGCTGCCGAAGCGGCTGCCGCTGCCCGGCATCGCCAACCCGAACGCCGTCGCGCACCGGCTGCTCGTCGACGGTCCGGCGCCCGGCCCGCGGATGGCCGCCGACACCGCCAAGCACCTGGCGACGCACTACGGCTCGCTCTCCTTCGACATCGCCCGGATGGCGAACGAGAACCCGGAGCTGGCACAGCGCATACACCCGGACGCGCCGGAGATCTGGGCGCAGGTCGCCTACGCCCGCGACCACGAGTGGGCCGAGACGGCCGACGACGTGCTGCGCCGCCGTACGACCCTGACCATCCGCGGCCTCGCGACGGACGAGATCCGCGCGGGCGTCGAGAAGATGCTGGACAAGTAGGACCGGGAGGCGACTCCCTTACGCACAGGGGCGGTTCCTCTCCGGAGGACCGCCCCTGCGGCGTGCCACACGCCGTCCACACCTCCGCAACACTCGGCGCGCAGAGTGGAGCGCATGAAATTCCAGGTGCTCTCGATCGTCCACCACTCCCCGCACCCGCTCACCGGCGAACTCCTTTCCGCCGCCGACCGGTTGGAGCAGGTCGTCACGCTCGGCGAGACCGCCGAACGGCTCGGCTTCGACGCGTACGCCGTCGGCGAGCGGCACGCCGGCCCGTTCCTCTCCTCCGCCCCGACCGTGCTACTCGCCGCGCTCGCCGCCCGGACCACCCGGATCCGGCTGCTCACCGGCGTCACCGTCGTCGCGATCCTCGATCCGGTCCGGGTCGCCGAGGACTACGCCACCCTCGACCAGCTCTCCCGCGGCCGGCTCGAACTCGTCGTCGGCAAGGGCGCGGAGGCCGGCCACTTCGACCTCTTCGGCCTGGACGAGGAGCGGCAGTGGGACCTCCAGAAGGAGAAGTACGAGCTGCTCCGCCGGCTCTGGACGGAAGAGGGCGTCGACTGGGAGGGCGAGTTCCGGCCCCCGCTGAAGAACGTCACCACGGTTCCGCGCCCGTACGCGGGACCGCCCCGGATCTGGCACGGCTCGGCCACCAGCCTCAACTCCCCCGAGCTCGCGGCGAAGCACGGCGATCCGCTCTTCACCGCCAACGCGATCCAGCCCCGCGAGGCGTACGCGAGGCTCATCGCCCACTACCGGGAGAAGTTCGAGGAGTACGGGCACGACCCGGCGCACGCGCGCGTGGCGGCCGGTTCCGGCGGCCTGCTCATCGCCGACACCACGGAGGAGGCGATCGCCCGCCACAAGGACCTGTACGAGGCGAAGGTACGGCAGAGCTTCAAGCCGCATCTGGAGAGCAAGGCCGGTTACAACACCCCGTTCCGCACGATCGAGGACGCCGTCGCGGACGGTCCCCAGCTGATCGGTTCGCCGCAGCGGATCATCGACAAGATCCTCGGCTACCACGCCCACTACGGGCACGACCTGCAGTCCGTCACGGTCGACACCTTCGGCCAGTCGACGGCCGAGCAGATCGAGACGCTCCAGCGCTTCGCCGAGGAGATCGCGCCGGTGATCCGGAGGGAGGCGCCGAGCACTCTCTGGGAGGAGTGAGACCGCCGTGTGCGGAGGCGGGTTCCTGGGTAGTCGATCAAGGCCGCACGGGTTTTCGGGGATGTCCGGGGGCTGCGGACGGACCTGGAGAAAGCCGTAAGGTTGGTCCGTACGACAGGAACTTCGAAAAGGAGGCGCTGGGTGATCGAGCTCGAGGGGGTACCCGAGCTGATCGACCCGGTCATGGTGGCCGCGTTCGAAGGCTGGAACGACGCCGGCGACGCCGCCTCCACCGCGGTCGCCCATCTGGACCGGGAATGGAAGGGCGAGGTGTTCGCGGCGCTCGACGCCGAGGACTACTACGACTTCCAGGTCAACCGGCCCACGGTCTTCCTGGACAACGGCGTCAGGAAGATCACCTGGCCGACGACCCGGCTCTCCGTGGTCCGGGTCGGCGGCGACAAACCCCGCGACCTGGTGCTCGTGCGCGGGATCGAGCCGTCGATGCGCTGGCGCTCCTTCTGCAACGAGATCCTCGCCTTCGCCCACGAGCTGGGCGTGGAGATGGTCGTGATCCTGGGCGCGCTGCTCGGGGACACCCCGCACACCCGGCCGGTGCCGGTCAGCGGCGTGACCTCCGACCCGGACCTGGCGCGCACGATGGACCTGGAGGAGACCCGGTACGAGGGCCCGACGGGCATCGTGGGCATCCTCCAGGAGGCGTGCACCCACGCGGGCGTGCCGGCGGTGAGCCTGTGGGCCGCGGTGCCGCACTACGTGTCGCAGCCGCCGAACCCGAAGGCGACCCTGGCGCTCCTCAACCGGCTCGAGGATCTGATCGGGCTGCGCATCCCGCTGGGCGAGCTGCCCGAGGACGCGCGGGCCTGGCAGGTGGGCGTGGACCAGCTGGCCGCCGAGGACAGCGAGGTCGCCGAGTACGTGCAGACCCTCGAGGAGGCCCGGGACACGGCGGAACTGCCGGAGGCCTCGGGCGAGGCGATCGCCCGCGAGTTCGAACGGTACCTGCGGCGGCGCGAGCCGGGCACGGGTCCGGGCGGCGGCCCCGGGGTGGCGATGGAGGGCGGTGACGCACCGTTCCTCCGGGACACCGGCGGTGGCCGTACGCGTCCTCCGAAGCCCGAGCAGCCGGGACCGGAGGCGGTCCCGGGTGCGGAGGCCGCCGGGGGGCCCGAAGGGTCCGAGGGCACGGACGGGTCCACCGAGGGATCCGCCGAGAGCCCCGCGGACGGATCGCCGGACGCCGGCGGATCCTCGGACGCCGACGGATCGCCTGACGCCGACGGTTCGCCCGGCGTGGACGGTTCGCCCGGCGTCGACGACGAGTCCGAGAAGTAGCGGTTCCGCGGAGCGGAAGGAACGGGAGGGGTGCCCGAGGGCGCCCCTCCCGTTCGTGTGTCAGGTGCTCACACGTCACGCGCAGCCGAACCGGGCCGCCGCCCAGTCCGCGTGGTCGCCGCTCTTGGACCCGTTGGTGTCCGTGATCCGCAGCCGGACGTGCCGCGCCCCGGTCACGTCGACGTTCACGGGCAGGGTGGCGGAGGCGCCGGTGAGCCGGGGTGAGGTCCACAGGACCTTGCCGTCGGCCTCGACGGAGAAGGCCACGTCGCCGTAGCCGTTGATCTCGTCGTCGATGCCGACGTCGGCGGTGAAGGCGGTGCAGCGGCCGCCGAGGTAGACCTCGATGTCGGAGTCGGCGTGGGCGCCGATGCCCTTCTCGTAGGTCGTGCCCGCCAGGGTGAGGGTCTTGCCGTCGGCGGCGCCGGACTCGCCGTTGGAGCGGTCGCGTTCGGGCGGTCCCCAGCCGTTGGTGGAGCGCAGCCAGACGAGGTCGCTCGCCCAGGCGTCGCCGGTGGGCGGCGGGGGCATCACGCCGACCGCGAACCGCTGGCCGGCGGTGCGTTCGGTGCCCGCGGCGCGGTGCCGGGCGGTGGCGGTGAGGGTGGCCTCGCCGGGCTTGGCGTCCGGGGCGGGGGTGACGGTGACATCGACCCGGCGGGTGGTGCCGGCCGGGACGCGGTCGATGGGCGCGGCCGGGGTGACCTGCCAGCCGGTCGGGGCGGTCAGGGAGACCCGCACGTCGGTGGCGTCGCGGGTGCCGGCGGTGACGTCCACGGCGACGGTGCCGGGCGCTCCGGCGCCGAGTTCCTGCCCCGTGGGGACGGCGAGGGTGGCGGAGGCGCCCGGTACGGCGCCGCCGACCGCGCTGGTGTCGCTCAGCCGCAGCTCGAAGCCGCGGGCGGTGGAGAGGGCGGCCGTCTTGACCCGGACCACTCCCCCGCGCTCGTCGCGGTCGTACCACCAGCCCTGGGAGGCCGCGTCGAAGGCGGCCCGGGAGGTGAGGGCGGGCAGCTTGCGGCCGTCGAGCCGGACGGCGCCGGGGGCGTCGCCGGTGTGGACCGTGAAGGCGTACGGCCGGGCGTTCGCCTTGCCGGTGTAGGTGCCCTTGGAGGCGCCGATGCGGACGGTGACGTCGCCGGCGCCGCGCTGCGGGGCGCGGACCTCGGCGCGCTGGGTGGCGTAGCGGCCGGTGCGGTGTTCACGGGTGACGCCGTCGTCCTCGTACAGCTCGAAGGAGGAGTCGCCCTGGGGGTAGATGTCCCAGGCGATCGGGTCGCCGGGGGCGCGGTCGGTGTACGAGCGGATGTCGCCGGGCCACATCGGGACGGTCGCCCCGGCCCGTACGAAGAGGGGCAGGGTGTCGAGCGGGGCGCTGTAGTCGTCGACGGTGACGGGGCCTTCGTAGGTGCGGCCGCTCCAGTAGTCGATCCAGGTGCCCTTGGGGAGGTAGATGCCGTCGCGCTCCACCGCGTCCTGGTAGACGGGGGCGACGAGGAAGTCCTCGCCGCTGAGGAACTCGTACTTGGCGGCGTCGGTGGCGGCCTCGGGGTCGTCCGGGTACTCCAGGGCGAGCGGCCGGGCGAGGCCGACGCCGGTCTTCGTGGCCTGGTGGGCGTGGCTGTAGATGTACGGGAGCAGGGCCTCGTGGAGCTTGAGGGAGGCGCGGTTGATGCCGGTGTAGGGCTCGCCGTACCGGAAGGGCTGCTTGTCGGCGGCGGCCCAGCCGTCCATGGTCATCGTGACCGGCAGGAAGGTCTTCCACTGGAGGTCGCGGGTGTACGTCTTGGCGCTGCCGCCGAAGATGCCGTCGACGTCACCGGTGGTGTAGGCGAGTCCGGACATGGACGCGCCCGCGTAGGTCGGGATCTGCCAGCGGATGTACTCCCAGCTGCCGGACTGGTCGCCGGACCACTGGACGCCGCAGCGCTGGGCGCCGGACCAGCTCTCGGGGGCCCAGGTGAAGCCGCGGGCGTCGCTGTGGGCCTCGATGCCGGCGTGGGCGTCCTTGCAGCCGTCGAGGGCGAACTTGTAGCCCTCGCCGACCCAGGCGACGTCGAGCTTGGCGACCCGCTGGCCGGCCTTGACCTGCTCTTCGAGCTTGTCGATGCCGTCCTCGGTCCAGAGGCCGAGCTTCATGCCGCGTTCGCCGAGTCCGGCGGAGGCCTCGGCAAGGTTCTCGTAGCCGCAGCCGTAGCCGTCGTTGACGAGCATCCAGCCGTTGGGCATGTCGTTCTCGACGTAGCCGTCGGCGACCTTCAGGGCGTCGAGGGTGCGGCGCTCGCCCCGGTTGGCGTTGTGGAGGTAGCAGTCGGCGTCGCCTATCTCCAGGCCGTACACGGGCGGCATGAAGGGCTTGCCGGTGAGCCGGGTGTACTGGCCGATGACGTCCTTGACGGCGTCGCCGCCGGTGCCGGCGAAGTAGTAGGCGTCGAAGCGCCGTTCCTTCGCGCTGGTGGTGACGGGCTCGGTGAAGGCGTAGGTGTTCGGCGCGTAGGTGTTGCGGTAGACCCCGTATCCGCCGGAGGAGAGGTAGAACGGGACGGAGTTGGGGTGGCCGCCGTCGTTCCAGTTGTAGTCGACGCCGACCTCGACGGTCTTGTCGCGGTGGGAGAAGTTGCCGCGGCCGTTCTGCATGCCGGCGCCGTAGAACTGCTCGGTGGCACCGCGGGCGAGGGTCTGGGTGGTGCGGTCGGCGGTCCAGCTGAGGCCGCGGGACTCGCTCCAGAGCGGGGTGCCGTCGGCGCGCAGGGCGGCGAAGCGGAGCGGTGACTTGTAGGCGCGCAGGGTCACCTTGGCGCTGATCAGTTCGTAGCGGTCGCCCAGGTCGCGCCAGCGGGTGGCCGGGGGCGGGCCCTGGGGCAGCGTGATGTCGCTGCCGGTGGGGTCGGTGAACGTGCCGTCGGGGGCGAGTTCGATGCGGAAGGTGTCGGCGGTGACGAAGCTGACGCGGGCCTGGGCCTGGCCGGCGGTCAGCCGGTAGACGGGTCCGGCGGCGGCGAACCCGGTGAGGTCGCCGACGGTGGTGTCGGGCTCCTGTGTCGTGGCGTCGGCCTTGTCGGCGCGGTCGGTGGGGAGGGCCGACGCGGTGGTGCCGGGTCCCGCGAAGGCCGCGAGGAGCCCGAGGACGGCTCCGGCGAGTGCAACTTTCATGCGTGATGATGATTGCATGAAGCTTATTTAGCGCAGGAACGAGCATTCTCGCCAGGACAAAACGGAACCGCCCTTGGACTTCGGCGAGAAGTCCAAGGGCGGTTGTCTGAAGAGGAGTTGTTCGGTCCTGCTCGTTACAGGGCCACACCGAGCAGTGCGTCGACGGCGCGGGAGACGAGACCGGGGGCGGAGTCGTCCGTGCCGCCCTCGGCCGACTGGAGCGCGGCCCAGCGGTCGACCGCGGCGAGCGCGGTGGGCGTGTCGAGGTCGTCGGACAGGGCCTCGCGGAGCTCCTCGACGAGCGCGTCGGCGGACGGGCCGTCGGGGCGCGACACGGCGGCGCGCCACCGGCCGAGGCGCTCCACGGCGTCCTGGAGGACCTGGTCGGTCCACTCCCAGTCGTCGCGGTAGCGGTGGGAGAGCAGCGCGAGCCGGATGGCGGCCGGGTCGACGCCGTCACGGCGGAGCTTCGAGACGAAGACCAGGTTGCCGCGGGACTTGGACATCTTCTCGCCGTCGAGGGCGACCATGCCGGCGTGGACGTACGCCTTCGCCATGGGGAACTCGCCGGTGAGGGTCTGGGCGTGGGAGGCGCCCATCTCGTGGTGCGGGAAGATCAGGTCGGAGCCGCCGCCCTGCACGTCGAAGCCCATGCCGAGGTGGTCGAGGGCGATGGCGACGCACTCGATGTGCCAGCCGGGGCGGCCGGCGCCGAGGCTCGCGCCGTCCCAGCTCGGCTCGCCCTCGCGGGCGGCCATCCAGAGCATCGGGTCGAGCGGGTTCTTCTTGCCCGGACGGTCCGGGTCTCCGCCGCGCTCCGCGGAGAGGTGGCGCATCAGCTCGGTGGTGTAGTTCGAGACCTGCCCGAAGTGCGGGTCGGCGTCGACGGAGAAGTAGACGTCCCCTTCGAGCTCGTAGGCGGCGCCGGAGTCCCGGAGGCGCTCGACGAGCGGGACGATGCCGGGTATGGCTTCGACGGCGCCGATGTAGTGCTGCGGGGGCAGCATCCGCAGGGCGGTCATGTCCTCGCGGAAGAGGGCGGTCTCCCGCTCGGCGAGGCCGACCCAGTCGATGCCGTCGCGGATCGCGCGCTCCAGGAGCGGGTCGTCCACGTCCGTGACGTTCTGGACGTAGTGCACCTGCCGCTTGGTGTCGAGCCACACGCGCTGAACGAGGTCGAACGCGTTGTAGGTCGCCGCGTGACCCATGTGGGTCGCGTCGTACGGCGTGATGCCGCAGACATAGATACGGGCGACGGGGCCGGGGGCGAGGGTCACTCGTCCACCGGTCGCGGTGTCGTGGATCCGGAGGTCGCGGCCCTTGCCGGGAAGGGCGGGGACCTCAGAAGCGGGCCAGGCATGCATGACCCGAGCGTAACCGGACACGTGTTCCGGATACGAACCGGATCCGGGATCTTGACCTATTAGGCACTCTTGCGGGTCGGAGGCGTGCGTGCATACCCCCCAGGGGTCCATGGGCCCGAAGGAGCCCTCCCCAGGGATGGCCGAAACCTTTCGGTCCGGTCAGACGGGCGGCCAGGGGATCGCCGGCCACTGCCCCGAGGGCTCCGGGTGCCGTCCCGTGGTCCGCAGCGCCTCCACGCGGGCGCGTACGGCCGTCACCTCGGCATCCGTGAGCAGTTCCGCCAGACGGGCGGCGAGCGGCTCTCCCGGGACCAGGGAGCGGCCGAGGGCGTCGAGCACCCCGGCAGCCTCCGCGGGCAGCTCCTCGCCCGCCCAGCCCCACAGGAGGGTGCGCAGTTTGTCGTCGACGTGGAAGGTGACCCCGTGGTCGATGCCGTAGAGGTGTCCGTCGGGGGCGGGCAGCAGGTGCCCGCCCTTCCGGTCGCCGTTGTTGATGACGGCGTCCAGAACGGCGAGCCGCCGCAGTCCGGGGGTGTCCGCGTGCACCAGGAGCGCGGTGCGGTCCTCGGCCACCTGAGCGGGGCCGACGGCCTTCCAGCCCTCGCCCGCCTCGTCGTCCTCGGTCAGGGCGAGCAGACGCGCCTCGGGATCGGCCTCGATCCACAGCTGGACCATGCCCTCCCCGTACGGCCCGTCGCGGAGCACGGTCGGCGGGACCAGGCCCCAGCCGGTGGCCTCGGAGATCTCGTACGCCGCGACCTCGCGCTGGGCGAGCGTGCCGTCGGGGAAGTCCCACAGCGGCTGCTCCCCCGCGACCGGCTTGTAGACGCAGGCCGCTTCCCGTCCCTCGTAGGCGACGGAGCAGTAGAGCACGGCGTTGGAGGCCTCGCGGACCTGGCCCCGCACGGTCAGCTCACCGTGGGCGAGCAGCTCGGCGTCGGGCGGCGTCGGGGGGCTGCTGCTCATGCTCCGCGGCGGTATCCGTTCTGGCGCGGGCAGACATGGCCCTCGGGGTCGAGCGGCAGGCTGCACAGCGGGCAGGGCGGACGGCCGGCGTTGACGACGTCCAGCGCCCGCTTCGCGAAGGCGCGGGCCTGGGCGCCGCTCAGGCGGACCCGGAGCATCGGCGGGCCGTTCTCCTCGTCCTGGAGCAGTCGCTCCTCGGCCTCGGCGAGGTCCTCCTCGGACTCCACGTCGAGTTCGACGAGCGCCTGCGCCTCCACGATCATGCGCTGCTCCTCGCCGTCCCAGGCGAGCGCCATGGTGCCGACCCGGAACTCCTCCTCGACCGGTACGTCGAGGGGGGCGGTGTCGGCGACCTCGGCGGGTGCGACGGCGGGGACCGGGGCGTTGCCCCCGGTGCGGCGGACGACCTCGTCGAGGAGTTCGTCCATGCGCTCGGCGAGCGCGGCGACCTGTGTCTTCTCCAGGGCGACACTGGTGACCCGGCCGGAGGCGGACGCCTGGAGGAAGAACGTCCGGCGGCCAGGCAGCCCGACCGTACCGGCCACGAAACGCTCCGGTGGGTCGTAGAGGAACACCTGACGGGACACGTTTCCCGGCTCCCTTGCGTCTCGACAGTCGTACTACAGCGGCGCGTCCACCCTACTGCGCGAGGGGATCACGGTGCGCCCGCACCACCCCCGACCTCAGCGGTGCCGCTGCCGTCGGGGTGCTCGCGCGGGGCGAGACCGGCGAAGTCCCCGGTGTCGCCGAGGCGGACGAGGAAGGGACGCAGGCGCGTGTAGCGGATGACGGTGACCGAGCACGGGTCGACGTGGAGACGCTGGAAGAGGTCGAGGTGGAGGCCGAGCGCGTCCGCCACGATCGACTTGACGATGTCGCCGTGCGAGCACATGACGTAGGCGGCGTCCTCGCCGTGCTCGGCCTCGATCCGCGCGTTCCAGTCGTGCACGGCGTCGACGGCGCGGGCCTGCATCGCGCGCATGGACTCGCCGCCGGGGAAGGCGGCGGCGGAGGCGTGCGCCTGGACGATCTCCATCAGGGGTTCGTCGTTGAGCTCGGCCAGCTTCCGGCCGGACCAGTCGCCGTAGTCGCACTCGTTGATGCGGTCCTCGACGTACAGCGGGAGGTCCGGGCGGGCGTCGAGGAGCGGCCGAACGGTCTCGCGGCAGCGCTGGAGGGGGCTGGAGACGACGGCGGCGAGCGGGACCGCCGCCAGGCGCCCGGGGAGCGCGGCGGCCTGCGCGGCGCCCCGCTCGTCGAGGGAGATCCCGGGAGTGCGCCCGGCGAGGACCCCGGAGGTGTTGGCGGTGGAGCGTCCGTGCCGGACGAGGATCAGCGTGGCCATGACGGCCAGCCTAAGTGGTGTGCGGAGGTGTCCGACGGGTCCGGCCCCCTGGGGCCGGAGGGCTCCGGACGGATCCACGCGTGCGTCGCGAGGCCGTTCGATGGAGAATACGCCGCGTGATCGTGGACTCAGCCATCTACCGGGACGGGCGCCGTACGGACGGCCCCGCCGACCTCTCCGACGCGCTCGACGAGGCGCGGGCCGCCGGAGACGCCTTTCTGTGGGTGGGACTCCACGAGCCGACGGAGGCGGAGTTCGACCACGTCGCCTCGGAGTTCGCCCTGCACCCGCTGGCCGTCGAGGACGCTCTCAAGGCCCACCAGCGGCCCAAGCTGGAGGTCTACGACGACTCGCTGTTCGCGGTGCTGAAGCCCGTCGTCTACGAGCCGGAGAGCGACCGGGTCTCCTCGGGCGAGCTGATGCTGTTCATGGGCGACTCGTTCGTGGTGACCGTCCGGCACGGCGAGGGCGCTCCGCTCGCGCAGGTCCGCCGCCGGCTCGAAGGTGACCCGGAGGTCCTGAAGCACGGACCGACGGCGGTGCTGTACGCGGTGAGCGACGCGATCGTGGACCACTACCTCGATGTGGCGGCCGAGCTCCAGGTGGACCTGGAGGAGCTGGAGGCGGACGTCTTCGCGCCCACCGGCGGCAATCCCGCGAACACGGCGGAGCGGATCTACACGGCGAAGCGGCAGGTCCTGGAGTTCCGCCGGGCCAGTGGTCCGCTCGCCGGGCCGGTGTCCCGGCTCACGGGCGGTTCGGTGCCGTTCGTGAACGAGCGGTCGCAGCCCTTCTTCCGGGACGTCAACGACCATCTGCTGCGCGCCAACGAGCAGGTGGAGGGGCTCGACCGGCTCCTGTCCGACGTGCTGTCGGCGCATCTCGCGCAGATGGGGGTGCGGCAGAACGACGACATGCGCAAGATCTCGGCGTGGGCGGCGATGGCCGCCGTCCCCACGATGGTGGCGGGCATCTACGGCATGAACTTCGACCACATGCCGGAGCTGCGCTGGGTGGGGTCGTACCCGGTGGTGCTCGTGGCGATGGCGGGCATCGTCGCGACCCTGTACCGGATGTTCAAGCGGCGCGGCTGGATGTGAGCCGCCGGGAGTGAGGGCGGCGCCCCGTGGGGCCGCTCGGCGGGCGCCGCCGTTTCAGAACGCCGGGGCGGGGGTCGCGGGCCCGCCCAGCGCGTCGAGCCGTTCGGGCATCTTCAGGCCGACCATCCGGTGCCAGCCCGCGGCGCGCTCGTACACGTACATCCCGCGGATGCCGGCGGCGAGGACGGCCGCCTTGGGCTTCGGCCAGCGCAGGATCCGTCCCATGTGCCCCATCACCGCGAGGCTGACGTCGCGGTAGGCCTGGATCTCGACGAGGGCGGACTCGCGCAGGGTCCGCTGGATGAGCCGGCCGTGTCCCGCGCGCGCGAGGCGCAGCAGTTCCTCGTGGCAGTAGGCGAGGTGGTTGGCCTCGTCGTTGTCGATCATGTTGATGGCCTTGCCGAGTTCGGGATGGTCCCCGAAGTACGTGACCAGCATGTCCATCTGGTCGGCGGCCCGCTGCTCGGTGACCCTGCTGTGGGCGAGGTAGACGATGACGTCCTCCTCGCTCAGCGGCTCGTCGCGGCGCAGCTTGTCGTGCGCGAGGCCGATGCCGCGCTGTTCGAGCAGCATCGTGTAGTCGGTGTCGGGCGGCACGGGGACGGGTTCGAGGCCGCGCTTCTTCATCAACGCGTTGAAGATCCGGCCGTGCTTGTCCTCGTCGGCGCCGTGCCGGATGATCTTGGGGGTGAGATCCCGCATCCCGGGGGCGACGAGCGCCGCGATCCGGGCGTTCTCCCAGCCGCCCTGGGACTCTCCGCTCGCGGCTATCGAGCAGAAGAGCGCGAAGGATTCGTCGTTGTCGATGATTTCCTGGAACAGGCCCTTGGCCGTGAGCATCGCCGCCACCTCCGTGCGCATCTCCGCACTCCGTCCGGCCCCCGGGACACCGAGTCAAATGCGGTACGCGGCGGGGGGCAACAGGAGGGCCGGACGGCTCGGCCGAAAGAGTGAGTCCCGAGGGCGTAACCGAGGGCCCCGTGGAGCCGTTGTGCAGCGTGACGGCCGTGGCGGGGAAGACCCCCGAGCCCCCACCACGGCCGCAGAACCTCTTCCCGCCGACGCCCCCTCGGGGTCACGCCAGTCCGGCTCGCTCCATCGCCTCGACGCCCGCCCGCAGCGCCGCCAGCCGCTCGTCCAGGGTGAAGCCGGCCGGGGCGAGGGTCAGGGTGGTGACTCCGGCCTCCGCGTAGGCCGTCATCCGCTCGGCGATCCGCTCGACGGAGCCCAGCAGCGAGGTCTGGTCGATCAGGCTCTGCGGTACGGCCGCGGCGGCACCCGCCTTGTCGCCGGCCAGGTACTTGTCCTGGATCTCGGCGGCCTCCTTCTCGTAGCCCATGCGCTGCGCGAGCTGGTTGTAGAAGTTCTGCTTGCGGCTGCCCATGCCGCCGACGTACAGCGCGGTGTACGGGCGGAACACGTCGGCGAGGGCGTCGACGTCGTCCCCGAGGGCGAGCGGCACGGTGGGACAGACGTCGAAGCCGTCCATCGTCAGCCCGGCCTTCTCGCGGCCCGCGCGGATGTGCCGGAGCGCGGTCTCCTCAAGGTGCGCGGCGGAGGGGAAGATCAGCAGGGCGCCGTCGGCGATCTCGCCGGTCTGCTCCAGGTTCTTGGGGCCGATCGCGGCGATGTAGAGCGGGATGTGCTCGCGCTCCGGGTGCACGGTGAGCTTGATCGGCTTGCCGGGGCCACCGGGGAGCGGCAGGGTCCAGTGCTCGCCCTCGTAGCTGAGCCGCTCCCGGGTCATGGCCTTGCGGACGATCTCGACGTACTCGCGGGTCCGGGCCAGCGGCTTGTCGAACTTCACGCCGTACCAGCCCTCGGAGACCTGCGGGCCGGAGACACCGAGGCCGAGACGGAAGCGGCCGCCGGTGAGCGAGTCGAGGGTGGCGGCGGTCATGGCCGTCATCGCGGGCTGACGGGCCGGGATCTGCATGATCGCGGAGCCGACGTCGATCCGCTCCGTCTTCGCCGCGACCCAGGCGAGCACGGTGGGCGCGTCGGAGCCGTAGGCCTCGGCGGCCCAGCAGACGTCGTAGCCGAGGCGGTCCGCCTCCTGGGCGACGGCGAGGTTGTCGCCGTCCATGCCCGCGCCCCAGTAGCCGAGGTTGATGCCGAGCCGCATGTCCACGCACCCCTTACCCATCGGTAACGTTCTTGTGGGCGGGACTCTAGCGCGCGGTCGGGGCATCCGTCAGGACGCGGTTGTCCACAGGCTCTCTCCGCGTGGTGCCCTGGCCAGTAATCTCGCGCCCATGGAGCAGAGGCATCTCGGACGTACCGGCCTGCGTGTGTCGCGCATCGGACTCGGCACCCTCACCTGGGGCCGGGACACCGACGAGCACGACGCCGCCGAGCAGTTGAAGTCGTTCTGGGACGCGGGCGGCACGCTCGTGGACACCGCCGACGTGTACGGCGGGGGCGAGGCGGAGTATCTGCTCGGCCGCCTCATGGAGCGGCTCGTGTCGCGGCAGGACCTGGTCCTGTCGACCAAGGCGGGCAGCGTGCCGGACCCCGACCGGCGCACGGACGGCTCGCGCGGGCATCTGCTCGCCGCGCTCGACGCCTCCCTCGCCCGGCTCGGCACGGACCACGTGGACCTGTGGCAGCTGCACGCCTTCGACCCGCACACCCCGCTCGAGGAGTCGCTCCAGGCGCTCGACATCGCGGTACGCAGCGGGCGCGCGCGGTACGCGGGCGTGGCGAACTTCTGCGGCTGGCAGCTCGCCAAGGCGGGCACCTGGCAGCTCGGCGGGGACCGGACCCGGCTCGCGGGGGCGCAGCTGGAGTACTCGCTGCTCCAGCGGGGTGTGGAGCGCGAGGTGCTGCCTGCGGCGCAGGACCTCGGCATAGGCCTGCTGCCCTCCTCCCCGCTGGGGCGCGGGGTCCTGACGGGCAAGTACCGCAGCGGGACACCGTCCGACTCGCGCGGCGCCTCGGAGACGATGGCGCCGTTCGTGGAGCCGTACCTGGACGATCCCGCGAGCAGGATCGTGGACGCGGTCGCGACGGCCGCCGAAGGCCTCGCGACGACCCCGCTGCACGTGGCGCTCGCCTGGGTCCGCGACCGGCCCGGGGTGACCGCGCCGATCGTCGGCGCGCGCACGGCGCGCCAGCTCGCGGCCGCGTTGTCGGTGGAGACCCTTAGTCTTCCTGACGAGATCTGTCGGGCGCTGGACGATGTGTCGGCGCCCGTGCACCGCTATCCGGATCACGACTGGAGCACCTTGTGACCGAGCCTTCCGGGGAGACCGCGCCCGAGGCACCCGAGGACGTGGCACCCACCGAGGACGTCCGGGAGGACGTACGGCAGGGAGCCGCCGAGCCGGAGGAGCCGGGGACGGCCGAGGAGTCGGCGTCGGCGTCGGCCGAGGAGTCGGCCGAGGGGCCCGCGACCGAAGAGGAGCCCCCGCCGGCCGAGGAGCCTGCCCCGGCCGAAGAGCCCGCCGCGGACGACGCGGCGGAGCCCTCGGAGCCGTCCGACGCGACCGAGGCGTCTCCGGAGGCCGCCGGCACCGAGCCCGCAGGACCCGCGTCCGAGGCATCCGATTCGTCCGAGGAGCCCGGCGCGGACGGTGACGCCGTCGCCCGGGCCTCCGACACGCCCGAGTTGACCGACGCGCAGGCCGAGCTCGCCGCGCAGCGGGAGCTGCGGGCGAGGATCGAGGCACGGAAGGCCGAGAGGGAGGGGCCCCTGACGAGCGGAGCCAAGCTGAGCGGCACGGCCGCCGATCTGCTCGCGGCCGTCCGTGCCGTGGAGGGCGGCGCGGCCTCCGGCAGCACGTTCTACGAGGCCCCCGAGCCCGCGCCCCGCCGGCCCACCCCCGAGGCGGCCCCCGCCATGACGGTGCGGCCTCCCGTACCGGCGCAGGCGTCCGCCCCGGCTCCCGGCACCACCGCCGCCGTGCGGGAGGTCCTGGCCAAGGGAGGCGCCCCCGAGGCGCTGGCCGGGCAGGTGGCCGCGGCGCTCGGCGAGGGCGCCGCCCAGGCGCTGCTCGACGACCCCTGGCAGCTGCTCGCCGTCTCCGGGGTCCGCCCCGAGCAGGCCGACGGCTTCGCGCGGGCGATGCTCGGCGCCGCGTGCGGCCCCGACGACCCGCGCCGTACGGTCGCCCTGACGGTGTGGCTCCTGGAGCGGGCCGCGCTCCAGGGACACACCGCGCTGGAGATCGACACCGTGCGCGCCGGACTCGGCGGGCACGCGGTGCCCGATCCCGGGTCGGCCGTCGAGGAGGCGGTCTCCGCGGGCGCGGTCCTCGTCTTCCAGGAGGAGGAGACGGCCGAGGAGGAGCCCGAAGGGGACGAGGAGTCGCCGGAGGCGGATGAGGCCGCCGCCGACGAGCCGGCCTCGCCGGTGCTGCTCGGGCTCGACCGGTACGCGCTCGCGGAGGAGAGCCTCGCGGACGGCCTCGCCCGGCTGGTCAAGACGGCGACGGCCGACACCTGGGAGGGCTCCGAGCTCGAACGGGCCACCGGGGCGCACGGTCTCGTCCTGCACACGGGCGGCGAGGCCTCCCGCACCGAGCCGGTCGCCCTCGCCGCGACCGCCCGCGAGCGCGGGCTGCGCACCCTGGTCGCCGTCCACGCGGACGGCGGACGACGCGCGCTCGGCCCCGCCGGAGCGGACGCGGTGACGGTCGCCGCGCTGCTCTCCGGAGCGGCCGGTCCCGGCCGGGACGAGGAGGGGGCCTTCGCCCTCGACCTCCTGGTGGTGCTCGACGCGCCGCAGCTGGACGTGGAGACCGCCGCGATGCTCGTCGAGTCGCTGCCCGACGGCTGCCGGCTGGTGCTGAGCGGCGACCCGGCGGTGCTCGGCGCTCCGGGTGCCGGCCAGGTCTTCGGCGACGTGCTCGCGGCCCGGGTGTGCCCGCGGATCGCCTCGCGCGTGCCCGACCCCGGACCGCTCGGCGAGCTCGTCTCGGGCATCGGGGCCGGCGAGCTGAACCAGGTCGAGGCCCCCGGCAAGGAGATCGTGATCGTCCCCGTGCGGGACGCCGGCGAGGCCGTGCACCGCACCGTCCAGCTCGTGGCCGACTCGGTGCCGCGGGCGATCGGGGTACCGGCCGAGCAGACGCAGGTCGTCACGGTCGGCCACGGAGGCTCGGCCGGCACGCGCGCGTTGAACATCGCGCTCAAGCAGCGGCTCAACCCCGGTCCGGGACGCTTCGGCGGCTACGACCCCGGGGACCGGGTGGCGTACGCGCCCCTGCCGGGGCGGACGGTGACGGGCACGGTCCTGTCGGCCGACGCCGAGGGGCTGCGGCTGCGCTGTGGCGACGAGGAGCTCCTCGTACCGAAGGAGCGTGTGGAGTCGGCGCTGCGGCACGGCTGGGCGCTCACCGCGCACCAGGCGGCCGGCCTGCGCTGGCCGGCGGTGGTCGTGGTGCTGCCGGGCGACGCCGCCGGGGGCCTGAGCAGGCCGTGGGTGTACACGGCGTTCGGCCGCGCGGAGCGTCATCTGTCCGTCGTGCACGGCGTGGATCAGGCGCTGCCGCGCGCGGTGGCCGAAGGCGTGGCCCCGGAGCGTACGACACGGCTGCGGCCACTCCTGGAGGCGCTGCTCGCCGTGCCCGAGGAGTAGGGGCCGAGGCGCGGAGGGGCCCTGGGAGCAGGGGCCGGGACGCGGAACGGGGGGGGGGGGGGGGGGGGGGGGGGGGGGGGGGGGGGGAGGGCGCCCCCCCCCCCCCCCCCCCCCCCCCCCCTCCGCCGTCTCCCCGCGTCTCTCGCTCCCCCGGGGGCTCCCTCAGGAGGGGCCGCCGCCCCGGTCGTCGTCGCCGTCCTCGTCGCCGCCGTCCCCGCCCGCCTCGTCCTCGTCGAAGACGGAGCTGACGTCGAAGCGGCAGACGATCCGCTCCGGATCGGCGTGCTCGAAGGGGGCGTTGAGCCACTCCCCCGGTTCCGGGAGCTCCTCGGCGGCCGTGACCCAGAGCGTGGAGTCCCCCTCCTCCAGGCCGAACTCCTTGTGCCGGGAGGCGATCTCGTCCGGTTCGTACTCGCCGAAGAGCACACCGAGCGCGGCGAGCGGTGAGACTCCGGCCCGGGCGCCGGGACCGGTGGCGTCCGGGCCTCCGTCGATCTCGGCGATGCGGCGGGCCTGGGCGAGCAGGCGCTTCGGTTCCGCCACGGCGTAGTCGCGGCGGATCAGCAGGCTGAGTGCGTGCGGTTCGTCGGGTCCGGCGTACGGCGGCAGAGCACCGTCCGCTCCGGGGATCTCGAAGGGAGTGACCTCGTCGTAGCGGTCGTAGAGGAGTTCGTCGTACGCCTCGGCCGCCCCCGCGAGGGCGTTGAAGGCTTCGTAGACGGCCGGGTCGTCGTCACCCGTGCGGCGTTCGACCGCCGTGAGGTGACGGTCCAGTGCGGCTTTGACCGCCTCGGCGGCGGCACGTACCTCGGCAGCGGTGGGCTGCGCAGCATCAGACATGGGACGCACGCTATCCGTAGCGGGCCCGTGCCCGCACAATAGATGCGATGCCGGAATACGAATTTGTCGACGTGTACGTGCCGCGCGGTGTCTCCCGCAGGGAGGCGACGCGCCTGCTGACCGACCATGCCGAGTACGGACACTGGGAGTTGGACCGTCTGAGCCTGCACCGGGACGGGAGCCGCAGGGTGCGGCTGAAGCGGCGGATCATCCGCCAGGTACGAGCGACCTGGTAGAGCGGCGAGAAGGGGCCCCGCGGTCTGCGGGGCCCCTGTGCGTGGTGCGTCGTACGCCGCGCGCGAGGCGCTGGGATCAGCCCTCCGCGCGTCTCGATCGGCGCCGCGGGTCAGGCGGCGCTGCGGGACCGGCGGTAGATCAGCGAACCTGCGAGCAGCAGGCCGGCCCCGGCGGGGATGATCACGCCGAGCGGACCGGAGCCGGTCTCGGCGAGCTCCTCGACGGCACGGGGCGGAGTGACGCTGTGCTCGCCCGGGGTGTTCGGCCCACCCTCAGTGCCGGGGGTGCCGGGCGTACCCGGGTTGCCCGGGGTGCCGGGCGTACCCGGAGTACCGGGGTTCCCAGGAGTTCCGGGGTTGCCGGGGTTACCCGGGTTGCCAGGGTTTCCGGGGTTGCCAGGATTCCCAGGGTTGCCCGGGTTTCCAGGGTTACCGGGGTTGCCGGGGTTGCCCGGATTCCCAGGGTTTCCGGGATTCCCAGGGTTACCCGGGTTACCGGGGTTGCCAGGGTTACCGGGGTTGCCCGGATGCGTCGGCTCGATGCCGTTGCCGCAGTTGTTGCCCGCGGCGGCGTTGCCCAGGCCGATGCCCGTGACGCTGTTGCCGCACACGTTGACCGGGACGTCGACGGGCACCTGGACGGTGTTGCCGGAGCCGACGCCCGGGGAGTTGCCGGTGTGCCCGTCGGCGGAGGAACCGCCGCCCGGCTTGCCGGGCTTACCGGGCTTGCCCGGCTTGGAGACGTTGGCGCACTTGTTGCCCATCGCCGGATTGAGCAGCCCGACGACGTTGACGGTGTTTCCGCAGGCGTTCACCGGCGCATGCACCGGGACCTGGACGGAATTTCCGGACGCGACGCCCGGGGAATTCATGGCCGCACCGTGCGCACCGGAATCGGCGTGCGCATAACCGCCGCCGACGGCGGCGAAAACGCCTCCGGCTGCCGCAACGGTGACAAGACCCTTGCGCGTGACCTGTCGCATAGCTTGTTCCCTGCCTGCTCGGCTTCGAAAGAGTGCCACCGGGCGGAACACCCGGGGCGGAAATGGCCACCGGCCCCGGAGTGCATGGCACGCACTCCGGGGCCGGACCGGCTCACACCCTCACGGGGCGAGGCACAACGTCAGGCGTTGACGCAGGTGTTGCCGAAGGCGGGGTTCAGCAGCCCGATCACGGAGACCGTGTTGCCGCACACGTTCACGGGGACGTGAACCGGCACCTGGACGACGTTGCCCGAGAGGACACCGGGGGAACCGATGGCCGCACCCTGGGCACCCGAGTCGGCAACGGCCATGCCCGCGCCCGCGAGAACCAGACCGCCAGTGGCAGCCGCAGCAGCGACGACCTTCTTGATCATTATTCCTCCTAGTTGGAAATGCGGCCCCAGCCGCGGACCGCATCACCTGTAACGAGGGGGAATGGTGGGGGCTACGAGCCCCCGAGTTCATTCACTCTTTCCGGTCACATGCAAACGCGCGGACGAATTTCGGCGGACATCGCGCGCGGACGTCGCGATCGTCGTCAGCAGGCGTCGATGAAACGGTCCAGGACGCGGGCGCCGAACTTCAGACCGTCCACCGGAACCCGCTCGTCCACGCCGTGGAACATGCCGGCGAAGTCGAGCTCGGGCGGCAGCTGGAGCGGGGCGAAGCCGAAGCAGCGGATCCCGAGGTCGTCGAAGGACTTCGCGTCGGTGCCGCCGGAGAGCATGTACGGCACGGCGCGGGCGATCGGGTCCTCGGCGCGCAGCGCCAGCTGCATGGCGTCGACCAGGGCGCCGTCGAAGCTGGTCTCCAGGGCCTTGTCGCCGTGGACGTCCTCCCGCTTCACGTTCGGCCCGAGGATCCGGTCGAGGTCGGCGAGGAACTCCTGCTCGTAGCCGGGCAGGAAGCGGCCGTCGACGTGCGCGGTGGCCTGGCCGGGGATCACGTTCACCTTGTAGCCGGCGCCGAGCATGGTCGGTGCGGCCGAGTTCCGCAGGGTGGCGCCGACCATCTTGGCGATGCCGCCGAGCTTGGCGAGGGTGCCGTCCATGTCCTCGGGGTCGAGCGGGGTGCCCAGGGCGTCGGAGAGCTCGTCCAGGAAGGAGCGGACGGTCTTGGTGACCCGCACCGGCCACTGGTGGCGGCCGAGCCGGCCGACGGCCTCGCAGAGCTCGGTGATGGCGTTGTCGTCGTTGGTCATCGAGCCGTGGCCGGCCGTGCCCTCGACGGTCAGCCGCATCCAGTGCATGCCCTTCTGGGCGGTCTCGACCAGGTAGAGCCGCAGGTTCTCGTTCACGGTGAAGGAGAAGCCGCCGACCTCGCCGATGGCCTCGGTGACCCCGTCGAAGAGGTCCCGGTGCTTGTCGACCAGGTGCCGGGCGCCGTAGGTGCCGCCGGCCTCCTCGTCGGCGAGGAAGGCGAGGACGATGTCGCGCGGGGGCTTGCGGCCGCTGCGCATCCGGTCCCGGACGACCGCGAGGGTCATCGCGTCCATGTCCTTCATGTCGACGGCGCCGCGGCCCCAGACGCAGCCGTCGGCGATCTCACCGGAGAAGGGGTGATGGGTCCAGTCCTCGGCGTTGGCCGGGACGACGTCGGTGTGACCGTGGATGAGCAGGGCGGGCCGCGACGGGTCCTCGCCCTCGATGCGGGCGACGGTGGAGGCCCGCCCCTGGTGCGACTCGATGACCTGCGGTTCGAGTCCGACCTCCGCGAGCTTCTCGGCGATGTACTCCGCCGCGGCCCGCTCACCCGGGCCGGAGTGGTCGCCGTAGTTGCTGGTGTCGATGCGGATGAGGTCGCGACAGAGGTCCACGACCTCGTTCTCGGCGGTCTCGGCGTTGCCGCTTCGACCCGTGTTCGACTCGCTCACGCTGCTTCCTCCCACTACGTGCCCCACGTGATTGCTTCGGTCCTCGGCCCATCCTCCCGCGTGCCCCCCTTCCCGCCCAAGGGCGGCCCTCGGCCGACATGCGGCTGTCACATGACGGGGGCGACCGGGGGTGGTGATCGACCACCCCGAATGTTTGCTATGGTTTTCCTCGTCGGAACGGCCCAGCAGCCAGGAAGACAGACACCTTGTCCGGGTGGCGGAATGGCAGACGCGCTAGCTTGAGGTGCTAGTGCCCTTTATCGGGCGTGGGGGTTCAAGTCCCCCCTCGGACACCACACGAAGTCCCGGTCGATCTCATCGACCGGGACTTTCGGCATGAGTACGTGCACACGCAGTCACGAGGCGGATCCGTGAGACGGAGAGCGAAGGCGCCGGTCGCGCCGTTGCCGCAGCGGGACGGGATCGATCCCGTGCGGCTGCGGCTGCCGGACGACCCGGACGGGGTCTGGGCGACCGTACGCGAGCACCTGCTCGACCGTTACGGGGTGGCCGTCGGGGCCGGGCGGGTCGAGGAGATGCTCGGCGAGGGCCGGTTCGTCGGGGTCGACGGGCCGGTGGCCGGGGACGATCCGTACACCGTGGGCCGGTATCTCTGGTTCCACCGGGACTTTCCCGTGGAGGAGCCGGTGCCGTTCCCCGTCGGGGTGGTCCACCGGGACGAGCGGATCGTCGTCGCGGACAAGCCGCACTTCCTCGCCACGATGCCCCGGGGGCGGCATGTCACGGAGACCGCGCTCGCGCGGCTGCGGCGGGAGCTGGGGCTTCCGTCGCTCCAGCCCGCGCACCGGCTCGACCGGCTGACGGCCGGCCTGGTGCTCTGCGTCGTACGACCGGAGGACCGGGGGGCGTACCAGACGCTGTTCCGGGACCGGCTGGTGCGCAAGGAGTACGAGGCGGTGGCGCCGTACGACCCGACGGTGGCGCTGCCGGTGACGGTGCGGAGCCGGATCGAGAAGGAGCGCGGGGTGATGGCCGCCCGGGAGGTGCCGGGCGAGCCGAACAGCGAGAGCCGGATCGCGCTCGTGGAGCGGCGGGGCGGGCTCGGGCGGTACCGGCTGGTGCCGGAGACCGGGCGGACGCATCAGCTGCGGGTGCACATGAACGCGCTGGGGCTGCCGATCCTGCACGATCCGATCTATCCGGTGGTCCGTGAGGACGGACCGGAGGACTTCCGTCATCCGCTGCAACTGCTGGCGCGGACGCTGGAGTTCTCCGACCCGTTCACGGGTGCGCCGAGGCGCTTCGAGAGTCGGCTGGCTCTCAGTGGCCTCGGTTGATCCACTCCTGGAGGTGCGGGGCCTCGGCCCCGATGGTGGTGCTGTCACCGTGGCCGGTGCGGACCACCGTCTCCGGCGGGAGGGTGAGAAGCTTCTCGCGGATCGAGTCGACGATCGTCGGGAAGTCCGAGAAGGACCTGCCGGTGGCGCCCGGGCCGCCCTGGAAGAGGGTGTCGCCGGTGAAGACCGTACCCAGGTCGGGGGCGTACAGACAGATGCCTCCGGGGGCGTGACCGGGGGTGTGCAGGACCGTGAGGTCGGTGCCGGCGATGGTGAGGACCTGGCCGTCGGCGAGTTCGCCGTCGGGGCTGTGGTCGGGGTGGGTCTGCTTCCACAGCGGCTGGTCGGCGGCGTGGAGCAGGATGCGGGCGCCGGTGGCGGCCGCGAGCGCCGGGGCCGCGTCGATGTGGTCGTTGTGGGCGTGGGTGCAGACGATGGCGCGCAGGGCGCGGCCGTCGAGGGCGGCGAGGATGGCCTCGGCGTCATGGGCGGCGTCGATGACGATCGCCTCGCTGTCGTCGCCGACGATCCAGACGTTGTTGTCGACGTCCCAGGTGCCGCCGTCGAGGCTGAAGGTGCCGGAGGTGACGAGGTGGTCGATGCGGGCGGCCATCAGAACACCACCACCGAGCGCAGGACGTCGCCCTCGTGCATGCGGCCGAAGGCCTTCTCGACGTCGCCGAGGCCGATGGTCTCGGTGACGAAGGCGGCGAGGTCGATGCGGCCCTGCTGGTGCAGGTCGACGAGCATCGGGAAGTCGCGGGAGGGCAGGCAGTCGCCGTACCAGGAGGACTTGAGCGCCCCGCCGCGGCCGAAGACGTCGAGGAGGGGGAGTTCGAGCTTCATCTCGGGGGTGGGGACGCCGACGAGGACGACGGTGCCGGCGAGGTCGCGGGCGTAGAAGGCCTGCTGGTACGTCTCGGGGCGGCCGACGGCCTCGATGACGACGTCGGCGCCGAAGCCGCCGGTGAGCTCGCGGACGGCCTCGACGGGGTCGGTGGAGCGGGAGTTGACGGTGTGGGTCGCGCCCATCGTCCTCGCCGTCTCCAGCTTCCGGTCGTCGATGTCGACGGCGATGATCTTCGCGGCTCCGGCGAGGCGGGAGCCGACGATGGCCGCGTCGCCGACGCCGCCGCAGCCGATGACGGCGACGGTGTCGCCGCGGCCGACGTTCCCGGTGTTGATGGCGGCGCCGATGCCGGCCATCACTCCGCAGCCGAGGAGGCCCGCGACCTCGGGGGCGACGGCGGGGTCGACCTTGGTGCACTGGCCGGAGGCGACCAGGGTCTTCTCGGCGAAGGCGCCGATGCCGAGGGCCGGGGAGAGCTCCGTGCCGTCGAGCAGGGTCATCCTCTGCTTGGCGTTGTGCGTGTCGAAGCAGTACCAGGGGCGGCCGCGCAGACAGGCGCGGCACTGGCCGCACACCGCGCGCCAGTTGAGGATCACGAAGTCGCCGGGCTCCACGTCGGTGACGCCCTCGCCGACCGACTCGACGATTCCGGCGGCCTCGTGGCCGAGCAGGAAGGGGAACTCGTCGTTGATCGCGCCCTGCTTGTAGTGGAGATCGGTGTGGCAGACGCCACAGGCCTGGATCTTCACCACGGCCTCTCCGGGGCCGGGATCGGGGATCACGATCGTCTCGACCCGTACCGGTTCGTTCCTGCCGGGGGCGATGACCCCCTGGACGTGCTGCGGCATCGCGAACTTCCCTTCCTCCGACCGGATCTTGTAAGGCTCTTGCGTACCACTATCTCCTGACAAGAGGTGAGACCCCCGCAGGCCGTGCCTGCGGGGGTCTCGCCGATCCCGTGCGGGGAGGTCAGTCGCGGTTCGCCGCGGCGGTCGTACGGACCCGCTTGCGGACGAGGAACCAGCCGCCGACGAGGGCCGCCGCGATGAGCGGCAGGCAGTTGACGGTGGTGCGGCTGATGCCGCCGTCCATCCACATGAGGACGAGGACGGAGCCCAGGAAGACCAGCGTCACGATCTGGGTGTACGGGGCCCAGGGCAGGTTGTAGCCGGGGCGGGTGAGCTTGCCCTCCTGGGCGTTGCGCCAGAACAGGAGCGAGCAGACCATGATCATGGCCCAGGTGCCGATGATGCCGATGGAGGCGAAGTTGAGGACCAGTTCGAAGGCCTCGCCGGGCATCACGTAGTTGAGCGCGACGCCCATGACGCCGAAGGCGGCGGTGAGCAGGATGCCGCCGTAGGGGACACCGCCCTTGTTCATGACGCCGGTGAACTTCGGCGCGGAGCCGGAGAGCGACATGGAGCGCAGGATGCGGCCGGTTGAGTAGAGGCCCGAGTTGAGGCTGGAGAGCGCGGCCGTGAGGACGACCAGGTTCATCACGCCGGCGGCGCCGGGGATGCCCAGCTTGTCGAAGACGGTGACGAAGGGGCTCTGGTCGCCGGAGTACGCGGTGTACGGGAGGATCAGCGCGAGCAGGACGACGGAGCCGACGTAGAAGACGCCCACGCGCCACATGATCGAGTTGATCGCCTTCGGCATGATCTTCTCGGGGTTCTCGGTCTCGCCGGCGGCGACGCCGCACAGCTCGACGGAGGCGTAGGCGAAGACGACGCCCTGGATGAGCAGCAGCATCGGCATCATGCCGTTGGGGAAGATGCCGCCGTTGTCGGTGATGTTGCCCAGGCCCGGGGTGCTGCCGCCGACGTCGTGCGAGGTCACGACGAGGAAGATGCCGATCAGCATGAAGGCGACGAGGGCGCCGACCTTGATGATCGCGAACCAGAACTCCATCTCGCCGAAGTACTTCACGGAGATGAGGTTGGCGGCGAGGACGACCGCGAGGGCGATCAGCGCGAGGATCCACTGCGGGACGTCGCTGAACATCGACCAGAAGTGGGCGTAGGTCGCGGCCGCGGTGATGTCGGCGACGGCGGTGGTCGACCAGTTGAGGAAGTACAGCCAGCCGGCCGTGTAGGCGCCCTTCTCGCCCATGAACTCACGGGCGTAGGAGACGAAGGCGCCGGACGAGGGGCGGTAGAGCACGAGCTCGCCGAGGGCCCGCACGACGAAGAAGGCGAAGACGCCGCAGACCGCGTACGCGATGAAGAGGGAGGGGCCAGCCTGGGACATCCGGCCACCGGCGCCCAGGAAGAGACCGGTGCCGATCGCGCCGCCGATGGCGATCATGTTGATGTGGCGGGACTTGAGGTCCTTGCGGTATCCGGCGTCGCCGGCGTCGACGTGGGGGGCGGCCGGGTTCGCCTTGGCGGCGGACAGCGGGTCGGCCGCGGTGACGCGGTCACTCATGGAGTTGTTCGCCTTCGTGAGGGGGCTGTGCGGTACCCGGCCGTGCCTGGTGGGGGGGTCACCCCGGCACGGCCAGCGCACATCCTCACGGCAAGGGGCGGCACCTGACTGTGGCGCATGTCACTGAACGCCCATATTTGAGCTAGTTCAGAGCTTGACGGCGTCTTTACCCGGGTCTCTACGGAGCGAGGACGTCCAGTTCCTGGAGGGCGCCGACCGCGATCTGGCGGGTGAGCTCCTCGGCGCGGGCCGCGTCCCGCTCCCGTACGGCCTCGGCGACCTGGACGTGGAGGGTGACGGCGGCCGGGTCCGGGTCCTCGAACATCACGTGGTGGTGGGTGCGGCCGGTGAGGACCTCGGCGACGACGTCGCCGAGGCGGGCGAACATCTCGTTCCCGGAGGCGTTGAGCACGACGCGGTGGAAGGCGATGTCGTGGACGAGGTAGTCCTCCAGGCGGCGGCCGCGCGAGGTGGCGACCATGCCGAGGGCGTGTTCGGTGAGTTCCCGGCACTGCTCGGGGGTGGCGTTCTCGGCGGCCAGGCCGGCGGCGACGGGTTCGACGGCCGAGCGGAGGACGGTGAGCGAGCGGAGCTGGCGGGGGCGGTCGGCGCCGGCCAGGCGCCAGCGGATGACCTGGGGGTCGTACACGTTCCAGCTGGCGGTGGGCAGGACGGTCACGCCGACGCGGCGGCGGGACTCGACGAGGTGCATGGACTCCAGGACGCGGACGACCTCGCGGACCACGGTCCGGGAGACGTCGAAGCGCTGGGCGAGCTCGTCGGTGCGCAGCACGGTGCCGGGCGGGTACTCCCCCGCGGTGATCGCCAGACCCAGGGTGGCGAGGACGTGCGAGTGAAGCCCCTGGGCCGGTGTCGTCATGGTGGCAAGCCTATGCGTGCTCGCGTGGATGATCACATCAGGAATTAAAAGTACGACTTTTATGTCACAGCCTCTTGAATACGTCGTACCCAATGGGTTTCATGGGCGCGACGGATCGATGTCGAAGAAGACAGCGAGGCACCACCCATGAGCACCACCCCCCAGCCCAGGACGACGGCGGTCGTCGTCGTGATGGGCGTCGCCGGGACCGGCAAGACCACCATCGGCCCCCTGGTCGCCGAGGCCCTCGGCCTTCCCTACGCCGAGGGCGACGACTTCCACCCGGCGGCCAACGTGGCCAAGATGTCGGCCGGCACCCCCCTGGACGACAGCGACCGCGAGCCCTGGCTGGACGCCATCGGCTCCTGGGCGCACGACCGGGCCGGGCTCGGCGGTGTGGTGAGCAGCTCCGCTCTGAAGCGCAGCTACCGGGACCGGCTCCGCGCCGCGGCCCCGGGTGTGGTCTTCCTTCATCTGACCGGCGACCGGGAGCTCATCGAGCAGCGCATGGGAGCCCGCAAGGGCCACTTCATGCCGACCGCGCTCCTCGACTCCCAGTTCGCCACCCTGCAGCCGCTGCAGGAGGACGAGGCCGGCGTCGCCGTCGACGTCTCCGGCACCCCCGAGGAGATCTCCGCCCGGGCCGCCGCCGCGCTGCGCGGCCTCTCCGGCTGATCCCCACCGCCCCCGTCCCCCGTTCCCTCCGCTCGTACGAAGGACAGACACACCGTGACCAGTCTCAGCGTCGAGATCCTGGCAGCGGACGCCGCCGAACCGATCACCTCGGCAGGCAACGCCCAGCTCGGCATCGCCGTACTCGCCGGCATCGCCGTCATCGTCGTGCTCATCACCAAGTTCAAGCTGCACGCGTTCCTGGCGCTGACCATCGGGTCGCTCGCCCTCGGCGCGTTCGCCGGTGCTCCGCTCGCGGACACCATCAAGTCGTTCACCACCGGCCTCGGCAACACCGTCGCCGGCGTGGGCGTCCTGATCGCGCTCGGCGCGATCCTCGGCAAGCTGCTCGCCGACTCGGGCGGCGCCGACCAGATCGTCGACACCATCCTGGCGAAGGCGAGCGGCCGGGCGATGCCCTGGGCCATGGTCCTCATCGCCTCGGTGATCGGCCTGCCGCTCTTCTTCGAGGTCGGCATCGTGCTGCTGATCCCGGTGGTGCTGCTCGTCGCCAAGCGCGGCAACTACTCCCTGATGCGGATCGGCATCCCGGCCCTCGCCGGACTGTCCGTGATGCACGGCCTCATCCCGCCGCACCCCGGCCCGCTCGTGGCGATCGACGCGGTCGGCGCCAACCTGGGTGTCACCCTGGCCCTCGGCCTCGTCGTCGCGATACCGACCGTGATCATCGCCGGTCCGGTGTTCTCCCGGTACGCGGCCCGCTGGGTCGACATCCCGGCCCCCGAGAACATGATCCCGGTGCGTCCCTCCGAGGACCTGGAGAAGCGCCCCGGCTTCGGCGTCACCGTCGCGACCGTGATGCTGCCCGTCGTCCTCATGCTGGTGAAGGCGCTCGTCGACATCGTCGTGGACGACCCGGAGAACGGCGTCCAGAAGGTCACCGACGTCATCGGCTCCCCGCTGATCGCGCTGCTCGCGGCCGTCGTCGTCGCCATGTTCACCCTGGGCCGGGCGGCCGGTTTCACCAAGGAGCGGCTGTCCTCCACCGTCGAGAAGTCCCTCGCCCCGATCGCGGGCGTGCTGCTGATCGTCGGCGCGGGCGGCGGCTTCAAGCAGACCCTCATCGACATCGGCGTCGGCCAGATGATCCTGGAGTTCTCCGAGAACTGGTCCATCCCGGCCCTGCTGCTCGCCTGGCTGATCGCCGTCGCGATCCGGCTGGCGACGGGCTCCGCGACGGTGGCGACGATCTCGGCTGCGGGCCTCGTGGCTCCGCTGGCGGAGGGCATGTCGACGAGCGAGTCGGCGCTGCTGGTCCTGGCGATCGGCGCGGGTTCGCTCTTCTTCAGCCACGTCAACGACGCCGGGTTCTGGCTGGTGAAGGAGTACTTCGGGATGACCGTCGGTCAGACGATCAAGACCTGGTCGGTGATGGAGACGATCATCTCGGTCGTGGGCATCGTGTTCGTGCTGCTGCTGTCGCTGGTGTTGTGACCCGAGCGGTTCCGTACGCCGGTGAGGGCCGGTCATGGCTGACAGACTGTCGGCCATGACCGGCCCTCACGCGCTCAAGCCCTTCCTCCTCGCCTTCCCCGGCCCGCTGCGGGACCGGCTCGTCGCCGCGGTCCTCTCCGGCGAGAAGGTCGCCACGACCGGCCTCCTCGTGGAGTACGAGGTCGAGAACGAGGAGCTGCCGGAGGCGGGCGAACGCTCGGCGCTCATCGACTCGGACGGTCGCGAGGTGGCGGTCGTGGAGATCACGGGGGTCGAGGTCCTGCCCCTGGGCGAGGCGGACCTGCGCCTCGCCCTCGACGAGGGCGAGGGCTTCCTGTCGGTACCGGAGTGGCGGGAGGCGCACGAGCGCTTCTGGCACAGCGAGGAGATGCGGGAGGGGTTGGGGGACCCCGGGTTCGTGGTGGACGACGCGACGATGGTGGTGGTGGAGCGGTTCAGGGTGGTGGAGTTGATTCAGGAGGGCTGAGCAGGACGTCAGCCCACCGCCTTCGCCGCCGCCCGGCCCGCCGCCCGGCCCGAGAAGATGCAGCCGCCGAGGAAGGTGCCCTCCAGGGAGCGGTAGCCGTGGACTCCGCCGCCGCCGAAGCCGGCCGCCTCGCCCGCCGCGTACACGCCCTCCAGGGGTTCGCCGCCCTCCGTGAGGACACGGGAGTCGAGGTCGGTCTCCAGGCCGCCGAGGGACTTGCGGGTCAGGATGTTGAGGCGGACGGCGATCAGCGGGCCCGCCTCGGGGTCGAGGATGCGGTGCGGGGTGGCCGTGCGGATCAGCTTGTCGCCCAGATACCTGCGGGCGCCGTGGATCGCCGTGACCTGGAGGTCCTTGGTGAAGGGGTTGGCGATCTCGCGGTCGCGTGCGGTGATCTCGCGGCGCAGTGCCGTCTCGTCGATCAGGTCCTCGCCGGTGATCCGGTTCATGCCCCGGACGAGGGCGGAGAGGTCGTTCTCGACGACGAAGTCGGCGCCCTTGTCCATGAACGCCTGGACCGGGCCGGGGACGTCGGCGCGGGCGCGGCCGATGACGCCGCGGATCGACTTGCCGGTGAGGTCGGGGTTCTGCTCGGATCCGGAGAGGGCGAACTCCTTGCCGATGATCCGCTTGTCGAGGACGAACCAGGTGTGGTCGTGGCCGGTCCGCATGATGTGTTCGAGGGTGCCGAGGGTGTCGAAGCCGGGGAAGAGCGGGACGGGCAGCCGCTTGCCGGTCGCGTCCAGCCAGAGCGAGGACGGTCCGGGGAGGATGCGGATGCCGTGCTTGGCCCAGACGGGGTTCCAGTTCTCGATGCCCTCGGTGTAGTGCCACATCCGGTCGCGGTTGATGTGGTGGGCGCCCGCCTTCTCGGCGATGCCGAGCATCAGGCCGTCGACGTGGGCGGGGACGCCGGAGAGCAGCTTGGCGGGCGGGGTGCCCAGGCGTTCGGGCCACTGCGCGCGGACGAGCTCGTGGTTGCCGCCGATGCCGCCGGAGGTGACGATCACCGCCTGGGCCCGCAGCTCGAAGGCACCGGTGGCCGTACGTGTGCTCGCGGTGCCGCGCTCCGCGGTGGAGGGTTCCAGGATCTCGCCGGTGACGGTGTCGACGGCTCCTGCGGTACGGCCGAGGGCGGTGACCCGGTGGCGGAAGCGGAGCTGGACGAGGCCGCGGGCGACGCCCTCGCGGACCTTCCGCTCGAAGGGTGCGACGAGGCCGGGGCCCGTCCCCCAGGTGATGTGGAAGCGGGGGACGGAGTTGCCGTGGCCGTTGGCGTCGTAGCCGCCGCGCTCGGCCCAGCCGACGACGGGGAAGAACCGCACCCCGCGCGCGTGGAGCCAGGAGCGCTTCTCGCCGGCGGCGAAGTCGACGTACGCCTCGGCCCACTTCTTCGGCCAGTGGTCCTCGGTCCGGTCGAAGCCGGCGGTGCCGTACCAGTCCTGGAGGGCGAGGGCGTGGCTGTCCTTGACGCGCATCCTGCGCTGCTCGGGCGAGTCGACGAGGAAGAGACCGCCGAAGGACCAGTGGGCCTGGCCGCCGAGGGACTGTTCGGGTTCCTGGTCGAGGAGGAGCACGGTGCGGCCGGCGTCGACCAGCTCGGCGGTGGCGACGAGGCCGGCGAGGCCCGCCCCGATCACGATCACATCTGCGTCGTAGGACATGGACCGCATCTTGGATACACGGATGTATCGAGTCAACCTTTTCGCCGTTCCGCCGCGGTCCGGACCCCCTCCCATTTTCTAATGTCGAGCATTAATATGAGTGCATGGCGAGAACATCGGGGCCCGAGACCCGGGACAGACTGATCCGCGCGGCGGAGGAGCTCTTCGCCGCCCAAGGCGTCCACGGCGCACAGCTGCGGGACGTCGTGAGCCGCGCGGGGCAGGCCAATCCCTCCGCCGTGCAGTACCACTTCGGCTCGCGCGCCGGGCTGCTCGACGCCGTGATGGCCGGCCGCCAGGTCCGTACGGAGGGCGTGCTCGCCCCGCTGCTCGCGGCCGCCCCCGACGAGACGCACGCCCTGGTCGGCGCCCTCGTCACGGCCGAGGCCAGTGAGCTGCGCACCGACCGGGGCCGCCGCTGCCTGCGGATCTCCGCGCAGCTCAGCCACGAGAGCGGAGTGCGCACCCGGACCCCCCATCCCACGCTCGCCGGCACCGGCTACTGGCGTCTGATCGAGCGGATCGCGGACCGGCTCGCCGCCGACGGCCTGCCCGAGCCCCTGCTCCTGGAACGCCTCGACCTGGCGCTGACCGTGGTGGGCGCGGCGATGGCGGACCGGGCCCGGCAGTACCTCGACGGCACCGAACCCCTCACCGACGAGGTGCTCTTCCTCGCCGATCTGATCGAGACCACCACCGCCCTGTTGCGTGCCGCACAGCCGGAGCAGGCGCATCTCCCCCGAAGGGACCTTTCATGAACGACCTCACCGGCAGGACCGTCCTCGTCACCGGCGGCGCCCGCGGCCTGGGCGCAGAGGCCGCCCGGCAGGCGGTCGCGGCCGGCGCGAACGTCGTCGTCACCGACGTGCTCGACGAGGAGGGCAGGGCGACCGCCGAGGCGCTCGGCAAGCGGGCGCGGTACCTCCACCACGACGTGACCTCCGAGGAGGAGTGGGCGGCGGCCGTCGCGTACGCCGTGGCGGAGTTCGGCGGGCTGCACGGTCTGGTCAACAACGCGGGCATCTCCACGGGCGCGTTCCTGGAGACCGAGTCGGTCGAGCACTTCCGCAAGGTCCTCGACATCAACCTGACCGGTGTCTTCATCGGCATGAAGGCCGCGATACCGGCGATGAAGGCGGCCGGCGGCGGCTCCATCGTCAACATCTCCTCGGCCGCGGGCCTCATGGGCCTGGCACTGACCGCCGGTTACGGCGCCTCCAAGTGGGGTGTGCGGGGACTGACGAAGATCGGCGCGGTGGAGCTCGGCACGGCGGGGATCCGGGTCAACTCGGTCCACCCGGGCATGACGTACACCCCGATGACGGCCTCCGTGGGCATCGAACGGGGCGAGGGCAGGTACCCGAACACGCCGATGGGCCGGGTCGGCGAGGCCGACGAGATCGCCGGGGCGGTCGTCTTCCTGCTGTCGGACGCCGCCTCGTACGTGACGGGCGCGGAGCTGGCGGTGGACGGCGGCTGGACGACCGGGCCGACGGTCAAGTACGTCATGGGGCAGTGAGCGGTCGCCACTCGGCCGTTCCTGACGGCTGCTCCTGAGGGCTGCTCCTGACGGCCGTTCCTGATCGGGCCGCTCCTGGTTGGATGGCGGGATGAGCGCCGCCGAAGAGATTCTCGATGTCGTCGACGAGCACGACCGGGTGATCGGGCAGGCCCCTCGCGGTGAGGTGTACGCGCGGGGCCTGATCCATCGCTGCGTGTTCATCCGGGTCCGGGACGCGGAGGACCGGATCTTCGTGCACCGCAGGACGCCGACCAAGCTGGTCTTCCCGTCGATGTACGACATGTTCGTCGGCGGGGTCGTCGGCGCGGGCGAGTCCTACGACGAGGCCGCGCTCCGCGAGGCCGAGGAGGAACTCGGGGTGCGGGGCCTGCCCCGGCCCGAGCCCGTCCTGACCTTCCTGTACGACTCCGAGGGCGTGGCCGGCAGGTGGTGGTCGGCGGTGTACGAGTTGCGGTGCGCACTGCCGGTGAACCCGCAGGTGGAGGAGGTCGCCTGGCACTCCTTCCTGACCGAGGAGGAGCTGGCGGCCCGGCTCGGTGACTGGGCGTGGGTGCCGGACGGGCTCGCGGCCTACGAGCGGCTGCGGGAGCACGGGGCCGGCGGGGTGCGGCCGGCGGACTGAGCACGGGCGGGACGGGGCCGGTGGGCAGCGGGGTTGTGGGCAGCGGCCTGTGAGCATGGGTTCGGCTCGTGGTCTTGGGCCCGTGGGCGCCCGGCGGGCCGATCACCCGAACGTTAGGGTGCGCGTGTGAGCGATTTCGTACAGAGCCTGCGGCTGTGGTTCGCACCGCAGCGGATCCGGGACGAGGGAGAGACCCCCGACTACCGGTTCTCCCTCGCCAACGAGCGGACCTTCCTGGCCTGGATCCGAACCGCGCTCGCCCTGGTCGGTGGCGGTTTCGCCGTCGACCAGTTCCTGCCGGACCTGCGCTGGGGCGTCCGGGTCGGGCTCGCGCTCGCGCTGCTCGCGGCCGGGGTGCTGTGCGCCCTGCGGGCGGTGAACCACTGGATGCGCTGCGAGCGGGCCATGCGGCGCGGTGAGGATCTGCCGGGGTCCCGCTTCCCGGCGGTGCTGAGTCTGGTCGTGGCGGTGGTGGCCGTCGCGATGGTGGTGGTCGTGCTCTTCGGCTGGGCGGGGCGGTGACGCAGGCCGCCTCCGGGACCGACGCGCGTGATCCGGGACTCCAGCCGGAGCGGACCCGGCTCGCATGGCGGCGGACGACCCTGTCGTGCACGGTGGTGGCGGTGCTCGCCGTCAAGCTGGCCGTGAGCGACGACATCACCGCCGTGGGGATCACCGGGCTCGCGCTGTCGGCGCTCGTGTGGATCGGTTTCCTGGCCGTCGCCCACCGCCGGATCCGCTCCCTGAGCCCGGCCAGGCCGCAGCCCCTCTCCCACCGGGGCGCGCTGCTCGCGGCGGGCTGCACGATCGCACTCGCCGTCTTCGGGGCGGCGATGATCTGGTGAGCCGCCCGTCCGGTGAGCGGCCCGAGCCGGTGATTCGGGGGCGGTTCACGGGACGGTTCACGGGACGGTGACGACGACCTTGCCGTTCAGGCCGCCCGCGGCGTTGGCGCGCTGCGCGTCCGCCGCCTGCTCCAGGGGGAACGTCCTGGCCACCCGCACGGTGAGCACGCCTTCGTCGACCAGGTCCGCGAGGGCCGCGAGGTCGACGGGATCGGGACGCACCCAGAAGTAGCGGCCGCCGAGGGCGAGGACCTCGCCGTCGGCGATGGAGGCGAGCCGGCCGCCGGTCGCGAGCAGCCCGGCGGAGATCCGCAGGAACGGTCCGCCGATGGTGTCGAGGACGGCGTCCACGCCCTGCGGGGCGAGGGTGCGGACCTGTTCGGCGAAGGTCGCCTCGTCGTAGACGACGGGCTCGGCGCCGAGCTCCGCGACCCGCTCGAGGCCGGCCTCCCGCGCCGCTCCGATGACCCTGCAGCCGAGGTGGCGGGCGATCTGCACGCCCATGGACCCGACCCCGCCGGCCGCCGCGTGCACGAGGACGGTGTCGCCGGGGCCGACCGCGAGGGGCTGGAGAAGCGCCTGGTAGGCGGTGAGGCCGACGAGCGGCAGGGCGGCGGCCTCCTCGAAGCCGACCGAGCGCGGCTTGCGGGCGAGGGTACGGACGGGGGCGGCGACGTACTCGGCGAAGGTGCCCCGGGAGAGGAAGTCCTCGCGGACGTATCCCATCACCTCGTCGCCCTCGGCGAACTCGGTGACGGAGACCCCGGGCCGGACGACGACACCGGAGACGTCCCAGCCGGGGACCACGGGGAAGACCGCGTCCATCATCCCGTCGAGGTACCCGGCCTGACATTTCCAGTCGACCGGGTTGACCGCGGCGGCGCGCACCTTGACCAGCACCGCGTCGGGGCCGATCTTGGGGTCGGGCAGTTCGCCGTACTCCAGGACCTCGGGGCCGCCGTACCGGCGGTAGCTGATCGCCTTCATACTCCGACCCTCGACGAGGCGGTGGCGGCCCGCAAGCCGGGGAGACTCTCCCCTGTCCGATCGGGCTCTCACGCCTCTCAACCGGGGGAATCCCTATGTCTGCCACCGACTCCCACGACGCCTACGCTCCCCATGTGGTCACGCTCGCGCCGAACGTGCACGCCTTCCTCCAGCCCGACGGCGGCTGGTGCCTGAACAACGCCGGCTTCCTCGGCGACGCGCGCGAGACGCTGCTCGTCGACACCGCCGCCACCGAGCGCCGGGCGCGGCTGCTGCGGGAGGCGGTCCTCGCGGCGGACCTTCCGCTGCCGGGGACGATCGTCTCCACCCATCACCACGGCGACCACACCTACGGCAACGGGGTGTTCCTGCCGGAGGCGCGGATCGTCGGCCACGAGAACTGCCGGAGCGAGCAGCTCGCGGCCGGGCACCAGCTCCATCTGCTGTGGCCGCAGACCGACTTCGGGAAGATCGACATCGTGGCGCCGTCCGTCACGTACCGCGAGCGCCTGACGCTGTACGTGGGCGGGATCGAGGTGCGGGTGATCCACCCGGGGCCCGCGCACACCACGGGCGACTCGATCGTGCACCTCCCCGAGCACGGCATCGTCTTCACCGGTGACCTGGTCTTCCACGGCGGGACGCCGTTCCTGCCGATGGGTTCGCTGGCCGGGTCGCTGCGGGCGCTCGACCTGCTGCGCTCGCTCGACGCGCCGACGGTGGTCCCGGGGCACGGCCGGGTGACCGACCCCTCCGCGTACGACGCGACCGAGCGGTACCTGCTCTGGGTGCGGGAGATCGCGGCGGAGGGGTACGCGAAGGGGGCGACGCCGCTGGAGACGGCGCGGTGTGCGGAGCTCGGCGAGTTCGCCGCGTGGCGGGAGAGCGAGCGCCTGGTGGCCAATCTGCACCGGGCCTACGCGGAGCTGGCGGGCCTGCCGGAGGCGTCGCCGCTCGACCCGGTGGCGGTCTTCGGCGACATGGCGGCGATGAACGGAGGAGTGCCGGTGGCCTGCCACGCGTAGCCCTCGGCGGGCGGCGGCGGGTACGGGGCGATCGGGGCCGGTGCACGCGCGCGTGGGCGGGTGCTCGTGCACGCGCGCGTGAGCCGGCCCGGGGCACGCGCGCCCGAGCCGGTCCGGTCCACGCGCGCGTCGGTCGCCCCGGGGCACGCGCGCGTGGGGCGTTCACCAGCGCGGGACCTTCGGGGTCTGCCATTCCGGGTCCGCCGCTCGCATCGCCGCCGCGTCGTCGCGGTTCCGCAGGGAACCGTCGTCGTCGAGCCAGCGGCGGTGCAGGGCGGCGAGCGCGTCCCGGTCGAGTTCGACGCCGAGGCCGGGCGCGTCGGAGACCCTGAGCCGCCCGTCCCGGAAGACGGGGCGGGTGGTGACGACGTCCTCGGTCTGCCACGGGTAGTGGGTGTCGCAGGCGTGGTGGAGTTCGGGCAGCGTGGCCGCGACCTGGGTCATGGCGGCGAGGCTGATGCCCAGGTGGGTGTTGGAGTGCATGGAGAGCCCGACGCCGTACGTCCGGCAGAGCGCGGCGAGTTCACGGGTGCGCCCGAGGCCGCCCCAGTAGTGGTGGTCGCAGAGGACGATCCGTACCGCCCCCTTCGCGAAGGCCTCCGGAATCTCCTCGAAGGTGGTCACGCACATGTTGGTGGCGAGCGGGACCTCGGTGCCGGCGGCGATCTCGGCCATCGCGTCGGTGCCGCTCGCCGGGTCCTCCAGGTACTCCAGTACGTCCTTCAGTTCGCGCGCGACGGCGAGGGAGGTCTCCACGGACCAGGCACCGTTGGGGTCGAGGCGGAGCGGGCGGCCGGGGAACTCCTCGGCGAGCGCGCGGATCGCGGCGATCTCCTGCTCGGGTGCGAACACCCCGCCCTTGAGCTTGAAGGACCGGAAGCCGTACGCGCGGTCGAAGCGGCGGGCCTGGGCCACGATGCCGGCCGGGTCGAGGGCCGCGCCCCAGTCGTCGACGGGGCCGCCGGCGGGGTGGGTGGCCCAGCGGTAGAAGAGGTAGGCGCTGTACTCGACGGAGTCGCGGACCCTGCCGCCGAGGAGGGCGTGGACGGGCAGGCCGAGGGTCTTGCCGAGGGCGTCGAGGCACGCGGTCTCGAAGGCGGAGACGACGGAGAGGCGGAGCTTGTCGGCGGTGCGGACGCCGCGCAGACCGCCCGCGTCGACGCCGGCCTGCAGGCCCGCTTCGTCGCCCACGCCGGAGCGAGAACCGGAGCCGGAGCCAGAGACGGAGCCGGAGCCAGAGCCAGAGACGGAGCGGGGGCCGGAGCGGACGCCCCGGCCCGGGTCGGTGGCCTCCGCACGTGCGAACAGGGCATTCACATCCGTGATCGGGCGTCCCGGAAGCGACTCGGCCAGCGGGCGCGCCAGGCCGAGGTAGACGTCGTCGCCGTACGTCTCCCCCAGACCGCTCACTCCGCCCCGGGTGATCACCTCGACCACGAGACGGGGCGTGTACGGCTGGTGAACCCCCTGGACATTGAGGAGAGGCGGGTCGGAGATGAGGATCGGGGTCAGCCGGACTTCGTCGACGATCAGCTTCACATCCATATGTGAACCCTATTCATGGATGAGACTCATGACCAGAGCGCGTAGGACGATTTCACGACTCCCCCCTGGACGACATACCGACTGGTCGGTCATCATGAACGCCGACCGAAGCCGATCCGGAGGTACGCACGTATGAGTTCCGCCCCGCCGCCAGGCCTCGACCCCGAGCAGCTGCGCCGCTTCCTCGACCGCGAGCGCCCAGGCCTGGTGTCCGGCCCCCTCGAAGCCCGGCTGATCGAAGGCGGCCGGTCGAACCTGACGTACGTCGTGACCGACGGCACCGGCCGCTGGGTCGTCCGCCGGCCGCCGCTCGGCCACGTCCTCGCCACCGCGCACGACATGCGGCGCGAGCACCGGGTCATCAGCGCCCTGCACACCACGGACGTCCCCGTGCCCGAGACGCTGCTGCTCTGCGAGGACGACTCCGTCCTCGGGGCGCCGTTCTACGTCATGGAGTTCGTCGACGGGACGCCGTACCGCTCGGCGGCGGAACTCGCCCCGCTCGGCCCCGAGCGCACCCGCGCCGCCGTCCTCGGCCTGGTCGACACCCTCGTCGACCTGCACGCCGTGGACCCGGCGGCCGTCGGGCTCGCCGACTTCGGGCGCCCCGAGGGCTTCCTCGACCGGCAGCTGCGCCGCTGGGGCAAGCAGCTCGCCGCCTCGCGCGGCCGCGACCTTCCCGGGATCGACGAACTGCACGCCGCCCTCGGCCGCGCGCTGCCCGTCTCGCCGGAGCCCACCGTGATCCACGGCGACTACCGGCTCGACAACGTCCTCATCGACGGGGACGACCGCATCCGGGCGGTCCTCGACTGGGAGATGTCGACCCTCGGCGACCCGCTGACCGACCTCGGCCTGCTCGTCATGTACAGCACTCCGCTCGACCTGCCCGGCTCCCCCATCTCCACCACCGCCGCGGCCCCCGGGCACCCGACCGCCGCCGAACTGGTCGAGCGCTACGCCGCCCGCTCGGGCCGCGACACCTCCGCCCTCGCCTGGTACACCGCCTTCGCCTGGTTCAAGCTCGCCGTGATCCTGGAGGGCATCCACTACCGCTGGACCCTCGGGCAGACGGTCGGCGCGGGCTTCGACCGCATCGGCGAACTCGTCCCCGTCTTCATCGAGCACGGCCTGACCACCCTTCAGGAGGGCTGAACCGCCATGGACTTCGCCTACGACGCGCGCACCGAGGAGCTCCGCCAGAGGCTCCTCGCCTTCATGGACGAGCACGTGTACCCGGCCGAGCGGACGGCCGAGGAGCAGCGCGCCCTGCTCGCCTCGCCGTGGGACACCCCGGCGGTCGTCGAGGAGCTGAAGGCCGAGGCCAAGCGGCAGGGCCTCTGGAACCTCTTCCTGCCGGACGCGGAGTACGGTGCCGGGCTGACGAACCTCCAGTACGCGCCGCTCGCCGAGATCACCGGCCGCAGCCCGCACCTGGCCCCGACCGCCCTCAACTGCGCCGCCCCGGACACCGGGAACATGGAGCTGCTCGCCCAGTTCGGCGACGAGGCGCAGAAGAAGCAGTGGCTGGAGCCGCTCCTCGCGGGCGAGATCCGCTCGGCGTTCGCGATGACGGAGCCGGAGGTCGCCTCCTCCGACGCGACGAACATCGAGACCCGGATCCGGCGGGACGACCGGGGCACCTCCCGCTCGAGCGGAGCCGAGAGTGGGGGATCGTACGTCGTCGACGGCCGCAAGTGGTACATCTCCGGGGCCATGAACCCCGACTGCCGGATCTTCATCGTGATGGGCAAGACCGACCCCGACGGGGCCGATCCCCGCCGTCAGCAGTCGATGATCCTGGTGCCGCGCGACACCCCCGGCGTGGAGGTGCGGCGCGCGATGCAGGTCTACGGGTACGAGGACCACTCCCACGGCGGGCACGCCGAGGTGATCTTCGACGAGGTCCGCGTCCCCGCCTCGCACCTCATCGGCGAGGAGGGCGGCGGCTTCGCCATCGCGCAGGCACGGCTCGGCCCGGGCCGCATCCACCACTGCATGCGGCTCATCGGCATGGCCGAGCGGGCCGTCGAGCTGATGTGCCGCCGGGCGGTCTCCCGTACCGCCTTCGGCAAGACGCTCGCCCAGCAGGGCGTCGTGCAGAACTGGATCGCGGACGCCCGGGTGCAGATCGAGCAGCTGCGGCTCCTCGTCCTCAAGACGGCCTGGCTCATGGACACCGTCGGCAACCGTGGCGCGCACACCGAGATCCAGGCCATCAAGATCGCGACCCCGCGCGCGGTGGTCGACATCATCGACAAGGCCGTGCAGGCGCACGGGGCGGGCGGGGTCTCGCAGGACTTCCCGCTGGCCGAACTGTGGGCGGCGGCGCGGACGCTGAAGCTCGCGGACGGTCCGGACGAGGTGCACCAGCGCTCGCTGGCGCACCGGGAGCTGAAGAAGTACCTGTAGTCCTCCGTCGCCCGTCGTCGAGCCACTCCGGACACCGGATCTCCCCGCCCGGGAGGATCCGGTGCGGGGTCTCGGCGGTCCCGGCGTCTGCGAGGCTCGGCGGACCGGGCGTCTGCGGGGTCTCGGCGGACCCGGCGTCAGCGGGGTCTCGGCGCCGAACAGCGTCGGAGCGCCGTGGGCCCCGGCCGCCTCAGGGCCGCAGGGCCCGGAGCAGGAGGTCGGCGAGATGGCCGGCGACCTGCTCGGGGGTGAGCGGGCCGTCCGGGCGGTACCAGGTGGACAGGTGGTGCACCGAGCCGAAGTGGTAGTCGACGACCAGGTCGGCGGGGGTCGCCGAGGAGAAGACCCCGGCCCGCTGCCCCTCCTCGACCAGGGCGCGGAACCGCTCGTGGTAGCGCCGCCGTTCCGACCTGACCTGCTTGTTCTTCTCCGGGCTGAGGTGGTGCATGGAGCGGAAGAAGATGGCGGCGTCGTCGAGGTTCTCGATGGTGGTGACGACGACGTCGGCGGCGGCGCCGCGCAGCCGGTCCTCGATGGGGGCGTCGGCGTCCGCGAAGGCGTCGAGACGCTCCTGCTGGAGGCGCAGGACGCGGGAGTAGACCTCCTGGAGGAGGTCCTCCTTGGAACCGAAGTAGTGGTAGAGCGCACCCTTGGTGACCCCGGCGGCCTCGACGATCTCCTGGACGGAGGTGCGGTCGTACCCCTGCTCCGCGAAGAGCCGGGTGGCGGCGGCGAGGAGCCTCTGGGGGACGGGGGTGCCGCTCCCGTCCGTCGTCCTGGCCATGCTCCGCCGCCTTCCTTGGTGGTCGATCTCGTTGGTCGTTCTCGATGGTGCTTTTCGGTCAGGGAAACGGGTTCCCGCCGGTAGATCTTCGCATCCGATCGGGCCCGGCTATCGCGTGCCCGTCTCCCAGGCCTGCTGGACGTGGTTCATGGTGCCGAGCCAGCGCTCCGGGTCGGTGGCCCGGTTGCGGTAGTAGCCAGCCACCTCCGGGTGGGGCAGGACGAGGAAGCGGTCGGCGGAGATCGCGTCGAGAAGGGCGTCGGCGACGTCCTCGGGCTCGATGGCGGTGGGGGCGAGGACGAGTTCGCCGGCCGTTCCGGCGGCCGTGAGCATGTCCGTACGGACGCCCTGCGGGCAGATGGCGTGGACGGCGAGGCCGCGGTGCCGGTAGGTGAGGGAGAGCCATTCGGCGAAGGCGTACGCCCCGTGCTTGGAGGCGCTGTACGGCGCCGCGCCGATCATGGTGAGCAGTCCGGCGGCGGAGACCGTGGAGACGAAGCGGCCGCTGCCGCGCTCCAGCCAGCCGGGGAGCAGGGCGCGGGCCGCGCGGACGTGGGCCATGACGTTGACGTCCCACGCGGCGGCCCAGACGTCCTCGTCGGCGAAGGCGTCGCCCGGCGAGGAGAGGCCGGCGTTGGCGCACCAGATGTCGACGGTGCCGCCGAGGGCCTCGCGGGCCTCGTCGACGACGGCGGAGGCGTCACCGGGGACGGCGAAGGCGCCGATCTCCTCGGCGACCGCCTTGGTGCGGACGGGGTCGATGTCGTTGACGACGACCCGGGCCCCTTCGGCCGCGAACCGGCGGGCGAGGGCGGCACCGATGCCGCCGCCCGCTCCCGTGACGACGACTCCGGCGCCCTGGACCTGGTTCGTGCCCTGGTCCGTGCCCTGGTTCGTGCCCTCGCTCATGGACCCACCTCTCCGCTCGACGGCCTGTGGCGACCTGCTGATGGCGCGTGACGACCTGTGATGACGCGGACAGACTAACCAGTCGGTATGGAAAGACGGAAGAGTGTCGGCCGCACGCCTCGTTCCCGTGGGCGATCAGGACCGCTAGCGTGCGTGCCCATGTCACGCGCCCCGGCCGGGGACGGCGATCGAGGAGGTTTCGCATGGGCCTGTCGCGACGGAGTCTGCTGGCCGCCGGGGGCGCCCTGGGGGCGGTGGCGGCCACCGCCCCCACCGCCTCGGCCGGCGCGCCCGCCGCTCAGGCCGACGCGCCCGCCGCCGCGGCGGGGCGCCCGCACGGGCAGACGCGCGTACGGACCGGGTTCGAGCGCCTCGCCGACGACGGGTACGCGCTGCTCGCCGGGGAACGGGTCGGCATCGTCACCAACCCGACCGGCATCACCCGGGACGCCCGGCACATCGTGGACGTGATGCACGCCGAAGAGCGGGTGGACCTGGTGGCCGTCTTCGGCCCGGAGCACGGTTTCCGGGGCACCGCGCAGGCGGGCGGCTCCGAGGGACGGTACGACGACCCGGCCACCGGGCTTCCCGTCTACGACACGTACCTGAAGAGCGGGCAGCCGCTCGCGGACGTCTTCACCGCCTCCGGCGTGGACACGGTCGTCTTCGACATCCAGGACGCCGGAGCCCGCTTCTACACCTACATCTGGACGCTGTACGACTGCATGGTGGCCGCCGCGCTCGCCGGGAAGCGGTTCGTCGTCCTGGACCGGCCGAACCCGGTGACCGGCCGGGCGGCGCTGGGCCCCGTCCTGGACCGGGCGTTCGCCACCTTCGTCGGACGCGAGCCGATCGCGCAGGCGCACGGCATGACGGTGGCGGAGCTGGCCCGTCTCTTCAACGGCGAGTTCCTCGCGACGCCGGTCGCCCTGGAGACCGTACGGATGACGGGCTGGCGGCGGACGGACTTCTTCGACGCGACCGGGCTGCCCTGGGTGCCGCCGAGCCCCAACATGCCGACGCCCGAGACCGCGCTCGTCTACTCCGGCACCTGCCTGTTCGAGGGGACGAACCTCTCCGAGGGCCGTGGCACCACCCGCCCCTTCGAACTCCTCGGCGCGGAGGGGATCGACCGGAGGTGGGCGGAGGCGGCGAACGCGCTCGGCCTGCCCGGGGTCCGGTTCCGCGAGGCGTACTTCGCGCCGACCTTCTCGAAGTTCCAGGGGAAGACCGTGGGCGGGGTGCAGCTGCACGTCCACGACCGGGAGTCCTTCGATCCGGTACGGGCCGGGATCGGGCTCCTGGTCACCGCCCGGAGCTCGTGGTCCGGCTTCGCCTGGCGGGCGGACAACTGGATCGACAAGCTGACCGGGTCGACGCGGGTGCGGACGCTGATCGACGCCGGCGCGGGGGTGGACGAGGTCGTCGGGGCGTGGCGGACGGACCTGACGGCCTTCCGGGCGGTACGGAGGGAGTACCTGCTCTACCGCTGAGGCGGCTCGGGCCGGAGCAGGCGGGCTGCACCGCCGAGGCGGGTCGCCCCGGAGCGGGCGGGCTCCACCCTCGGGCGGGTCGACCCGGAGCGGGCAAGGTGGCGGCGGGTGGGGTTGCCCCCATGATCGACAGGGGTGCGGGCGGGATGTCCCGGAGACGTCCCGCCGGCCAGGCTTGACCCCATGAACCTCTCCGGTACCTCCTTACGACGCCGCCTGCCCCTCGTCGGGCTCCTCCTGGCCGCCTGCCTCGGCTCCCTGGCGCCCGCCGCCGGGGCCGCCGGCCCCTCGTCCGCTCCCGATCCCGCGCGTGAACTCGCCCGCACGGCGGCGCCGTTGACCGATCTCCGGCCGCTCGACCGGATGATCGGCTCGGCCAAGGTCGTCGGCATCGGCGAGGCCACCCACAGCTCGGCGGAGTTCTTCACCACCAAGCACCGGATCTTCGAGCACCTGGTGGAGCGCAAGGGCTTCACCACCTTCGCCCTGGAGGCCAACTGGTCCACCGGGCTGCTCGTCGACGAGTGGGTGCGCACCGGCCGCGGCGACATCCGGGCGATCATGCGGGACGAGTTCCAGGAGTCGTACCGCCTCTGGAACACCGAGGAGTACCTCGACCTCTTCCGCTGGATGCGGCGGCACAACCAGCTCCACCCCGACCACCAGGTCCGCTTCATGGGCAACGACCTCGGCTACGCGGGCGCGAACCTCTTCGACCGCGTGACCTCGTACGTGGCCCGTACCCGTCCCGCGCTCCTCCCCCGCTTCGAGGAGCTGTACCGGACTTCGCGCCCGACGGGCGACGCCGAGGCCTGGATGAAGGGGTACCTGACCAAGCCGCGCCCCGAGCGGCAGCGGATGGCCGCCGACGTGAACACGGCGCTCGCCCTCCTGGAACGGCAGCGGCCCGCGAAGGACCCCGGCGCGCGAGAGGAGGCCCGCTGGGCGGTGCAGCACGCGCGGGCCATCGCCCAGGTCGGCACCGAGTACGCCCACGACATGCTGACGGACGCCGGCATCGCCGAGGCCATGCTCTACCGCGACCGGGTCATGGCCGAGAACACCGTGTGGTGGCAGCGGCAGACCGGCGACCGGATCGTGCTCTCCGCGCACAACGGGCACGTCGGCTACGAGACCCCGAAGCCCGACCAGTACCCGCGGCTCCAGGGCGCCTTCCTGCGGGACGCCCTCGGCCGGGACTACGTGAGCGTCGGCACCTCGTTCGGGCAGGGGTCGTTCAACGCGCACGACACCGAGGCCCCCGGCGAGCCGCTGCGGCCCTTCACCCTCGGCACGCTCGGCCCGGACAGCAACGCCCACACCCTGGACCGGGTCTCGCCCCGCGCCTTCTACCTGGACCTGCGGCACACGACACCGGCCGCGCGCGACTGGCTCGGCGTCGCCCGGCCGACCCGGGGCATCGGAACGGCGTACCCCTGGCCCGACGCCGAGCACCGGGCCCGCCTCTCGACCGCGTACGACCTGCTGATCCACTTCCCCCGGATCACGGCGGCGCGTATCCGCTGAGGCGGGCGGCACGGACGGGACGGCCGTGGCGGTACGGGGGTCGGCCACGGGCCGTCCGAAAAGGTACGCCTACCGGTCGAGGTCTGGCCGGGGCCACGCGCGGGCATGCTGGCCCTGGAGCCGCCGCCCGCGCTCGGCGCGTCCTGGGTGCGACGGCCACCTCGACGGAGAGGGACGGGTCGGCCGTGAGCGGGATGAGTGTGGAGCCGTACCGGGAGATCACCTTCGACAAGGAGGGCGACGGACCCGCGGGGCAGCCCGCGGCCCTCGCCGCACTGGCCCGGCAGGGCGTCACCGACCTGGTGGTGTTCGCGCACGGGTGGAACAGTTCCCCGGCCGGGGCCACCCGGCTCTGCTCCGACTTCTTCGAGCCCTTCCCCGGTCTGCTCGCCCCCGGCGTCGAGGCCGGGTACGCGGGTGTGATCTGGCCGTCGATGATGTTCACCGGTGAGCCGGTGCCCGACTACCGGGCCCTCGTGACGGTCCTTCCGGAGAAGGAACCGGTCCTCGACCGGCTCACCGAACTCCTGGTGACGGCGCCGGCGGACGAGGCGGCGTTCGCCGAGTTCGGGGCGCTGCTGCGGGAGCTGACGGACGTCGCCGCCGGTGAGGCCGACGGGGCGGGCGCCGCCGGGCCCAGGGAAGCGGTGCCGGAGTTCCTGGTCGGGGATCCGGTGGAGGTGTGCGCTCTGTTCACCGAGGCGCTGGAGGCGGACGCCGGACGGCCGGGGGCCCTCGGGCAGGGGTCCGGGCAGGGCCCCGGCCCCGCGGAGGGCTTCGGTGAGGGCTTCGGGCAGGGCTTCGGAGGGGTCTCCGGCCCGGCGGAGGGCCTCGGGGAGGGCTCTGGCGAGGGCTTCGGGGAAGGCTTCGGCGAGGGGCTCAGGCGGTACTGGAAGGGGGCCCGCGAAGTCCTGCGGCAGGCCACGTACTACGTGATGAAGAAGCGGGCCGGTCACGTCGGCGAGTTCGGCCTCGGGCCGCTGCTCGGCGAGGTCGCCCGCGCCGCCCCCCGCCTCCGCGTCCACCTGGTCGGCCACAGCATGGGCGCCCGGCTCGTCGCGTACGCGCTGAAGGGGCTGCCGTCGGGGGCCCGCCCGGTGGCCTCCGTGACCCTCCTCCAGGGCGCCTTCTCGCACTACGCGTTCGCGGCCCGGCTGCCGCACGACCCCGGGCGCGCGGGGTCGCTGCGGGACCTGCAGAACCGGGTCCGGGGGCCCGTGGTGGCCTGCTACTCGCGGCACGACACGGCGCTCGGCGTGTTCTACCCGCTGGCGTCCCGGCTCGCGGGCGACTCGGCGTCGCTGACCCGGGCCGCCGGGCTGCTCGGCTCGGACGACCCGCGCTGGGCGGCGATCGGGCACGACGGCGTCCAGGCGGTGCCCGGGACGGTCGTACGGCCGCTGGCGACGCTGCTGCGCGAAGGAGTGCCGTCCTCGGGGTGCGTGAGCGTCGACACGGCGGACGCGGTCCGTTCCCACAGCGACATCTGCCGCGCGGAGCTGGCCCGGGTGGTCGTGTCCGCGGCGCGGACGGGCAGGTAGAGGCGCGGACGGGCAGGTGGAAGGGGGTACGGGCCTTCCCCGGACCGTCCTCGGGAGCTCGCCGCCGCCCCGCCCGCGGCCCCTCCACGCCTCGCCGGACTCCTGCGTTCCGCCCTTCCTCGGAGGCCCCTCGGTCCCCACTGATGGCTCCCATCCGAATTTCGATGGAACACGACGGCGCGCTCGTTCGTCCCTCTGATACCACGGAACGACCAGCGACGGAGGTGGCGGGAGATGGCCGGTTTCCGGAGTCTCGCGAGACAGGTGCGCGATCCGGGGTGCGACACGGCCCTGCGCAGGTATTCGCTGCGCAAGTGTCTGGAGCGGTTCGCGCCGTACGGGCACCGGGCGACGTGGGACCACCTGTGCAGCAGGCACAGGTTCGGACCGGAGGACCGGGAGCTCGACCCCGGGCGGCTGATCGCCGCGCTCGACGAGCTGGAGGAGGCGCGGGCCGTGTGGCTCGCGTACGAGGAGGAGTTCGCCGCCCGGCGGCGGCGCGAGAAGCACGAGGGGCTGCGCCGGCCCGGCGCCCTCGACGACTGGCACCGGCGGGTCTGGGGCGGCAACGGCGTGGTGCGGTGCGGCGATCCGGCCGTGCACCCGTCGGACCCGCTGCCCGAGGTGCTGCGGCGGCTGATCGCCGCCCTGGAGAGCGACCCGGGCGAGCGGTGCCCGGTGTGCGCGGGCCCGCGCATCGAATGGGCCGGTCCCGGCGACCGGTACGAACCGTGGCTCGGCCCGGTCTGCGGGGACTGCGGGGTGGGCGTGCCGCGTGCCGTCCTCACCTCGGGGGCGCTGGCCCGCGCCCGTGACGAGCGGAGCCGCTCGCTGGCATCGGCGGCGTGAGCCCGGGGGGACCCGAGGTTCCGCGTGTTCCGGCGTGGACGCCGGTGGTTCAGGTCTGTCTCAACGGGTCACGGGGGCCCGGGGATGCGGCGGCGGAGCCCGTCCGGTCCTGCGGCTCGCCCCGGCGGCTGGGCCTCGTCGCCCGGATCGGTCTCGAGGACACCGTGCACCTGCCGGACGGCACCCGGGCGCGCTCCGACGCGGAGCTGGTCACCGCGGCCCTCGCGGGGTAGGTCCTGTCGTCACGTTCCCGCCGCCGCCCGGCAGGGGAGCGTGACGGCAGGGCCTAGTCGTCGTCGCCGTCCGGGGCCGGGGTGCGTACCGGCAGCAGGCGGGAGCCCGCCATCCGCTCACCGAAGGCGTCGTCGGGGTTGGAGAGCACGCAGGTCTCCAGGGAGAGGCAGCCGCAGCCGATGCAGTCCGTCAGGTGGTCGCGGAGCCGGCCGAGCTGTTTGATGCGCTCGTCCAGCTCCGTGCGCCAGGCCGCGGAGAGCCGGGCCCAGTCCTCGTTCGTCGGCGTGCGCTCCTCCGGGAGCTGCGCGAGGGCCTGGCGGATCGTCGCCAGCGGGATCCCCACGCGCTGCGCGGCGCGGACGAAGGCGACCCGCCGCAGGGTGTCGCGGCCGTAGCGGCGCTGGTTGCCGGTGGTGCGGCGGCTGCTGATGAGCCCCTTCGCCTCGTAGAAGTGGAGGGCGGAGACGGCGGCCCCGCTACGGGCGGAGAGCTGGCCGACGGTGAGCTCGTGGATCTTCTCTGGAATCTGCGGCACCCCGCGACCCTACTGGTCCGTTGACAGCGGACCGCTCACCCCACATGCTGAGCAAGCGCTTAGATACCGACCGTTGGGTATGCCGTACCAGGTGGGGTATGCCGGACCAGAAGGGAACAGGAACATGGCCGAGCCGAGGATCTTCACCTCCGCCGAGGAGCTGCGCGCGGGGGTCGGCGAACAGCTGGGGCACAGTGACTGGGTGGAGATCGACCAGAAGCGGATCGACCTCTTCGCCGACGCGACCGGGGACCACCAGTGGATCCACGTGGACCCGGAGCGCGCGGCCGGCGGCCCGTTCGGCACGACCATCGCGCACGGCTATCTGACGCTGTCGCTGCTCCCGCTGTTCGTGCCGCAGGTGCTGCGGGTCGAGGGCATGAAGATGGGCCTCAACTACGGCACGGAGAAGGTGCGTTTCCCCGCACCCGTGCCGGTCGGCTCGCGGCTGCGCGCCACGGCCGTCCTGACCAAGGTCGAGGAGGCCGGCGGCGGTGTGCAGGTGACGGCGGCCGTGACGGTGGAGCGCGAGGGCTCGGAGAAGCCGGTCTGCGTCGCCGAGTCGGTCTCCCGCTACTACTTCTGAGCGCCGACCATCCTGAGGACGAGGTCGGCGTAGAGCGCGCCGACCTCGTCGGGCGACCGGCGCCCCTGGGCGTTGAACCAGCGGGAGACGTCGATGCAGAGCGAGAGCACGGCGACCGTGGTGCCCGCGACGTCCGGCACGTCGAACTCGCCCGCCGCCACGCCCTCGTCGATGATGCCGCGCACCGCCGCGTCGGACAGGCGGCGCAGCTCCACGATCTCGGCCCGGTGCTCGGGGCCGAGGGCGTCGAGTTCGTACTGGACGACCCGCGCGGTGGTGTGGCGCTCGGCGTGCCAGCGGACGAAGGAGCGGACGGCGTCGGCGAGGCGCTCGGCGGCCGTGCCCTCGCCGGCGGCCGCGGCCCGGAGGATCTCCAGGGCCTTGTCGTGCCCGATGCGGCTGATCCGGTGGAGCAGCTCTTCCTTCGTCTTGTAGTGGATGTAGAGCGCGGCCGGGCTCATCCCCGCACGGCCGGCGATGTCCCGGGTGGTGGTGGCGTGGTAGCCGCGCTCGGCGAACGCCTCGACGGCGGCCACCAGCAGTCGCCGGGCCGCCTCGGGCGTGACCTCGCCCCAGGGCATGTCCTCGCCCCCGGGCGTCTCCTCCGCCGTGCTCATCCCACACTCCCTCTCGGACCCCGTCAGGACGCTCACCATACCAACGAGGGTGAGCAAGCGCTTAGAGACCGGGAGTGGCAGCTCAGGCCCCGGCGAGCGGTCAGAGCTTCTGGAAGGGGTCGTGCTCGGCGAGCAGTTTCTCCAGACGGGCCTGGTCGACCCGGCTGACGATCTGCCCGGCCTCCTGGCGGTCGCGGACGACCTTGGCGAGCGTGAAGGCCGAGGTGGTGAGGTAGAGGACCGCGACGGCGAGGAAGGCGCGGACCCAGGCGCTGGCCTCCAGCTGGTAGATGCCGACGGCCACGGCGCCGAGGGCGAGCGAGAAGGAGGCGACGGCCTGGGCGTAGTAGGCGGCGGTGTTCTGCTGCTTGACCGGTGTGTCACTCATGGGGCACAGCATCCGGCGGATGCGGCCGGCGCCACATCCGTCCGCGTACTCAGCGAGGTACTCAGAAGCGCCCCGCCGGGGTGACGGGGTCAGAACGCCGAGACCCCCGTCAGCGCCCGGCCGATGATGAGCTTCTGGATCTGGCTGGTGCCCTCGTACAGGGTCATGACGCGGGCGTCCCGGAGGAGCTTGCCGACCGGGTACTCGTCGATGTAGCCGTAGCCGCCGAAGACCTGGAGGGCGTTGTTCGCTGCGCGGACGGCGGCCTCGGAGGCGTACAGCTTCGCCTTGGAGGCGGCGGTCGCGAAGTCCCGGCCGCGGTCGATCAGGTCGGCGACCCGCCAGGTGAGCAGCCGGGCGGCGTCCACGTCGACGGCGATGTCGCTGATCAGCTCCTGCACGAGCTGGTACGAGGCGATGGGCTTGCCGAACTGCTCGCGCTCCCCGGCGTACCGGACGGCCGCGTCGAGGGCGGCCTGGGCGATGCCGACGCAGCCGGCGGCGACGGACATCCGGCCCTTGGCGAGGGCGGACATGGCGACGGTGAAGCCCTTGCCCTCGGGGCCGAGCATCGCGGCGGCGGGGACGCGGACGTCCTCGAGGACGAGTTCGGCGGTGGCCTGGCCGCGCAATCCGAGCTTGCCGTGGATGGCGCGGCTGGTGAGGCCGGGGGCGTCGGTGGGGACGAGGAAGGCGGAGACACCCTTGTGGCCCGGGGTGTCGCCGGTGCGGGCGAAGAGCAGCACGACCTCGGCCCAGGTGCCGTTGGTGATGAACATCTTGGTGCCGCTGAGGAGGTAGTCGTCTCCGTCGCGCACGGCCCGGGTCGCAAGGTTCCCGGCGTCGGATCCGGTGCCGGGCTCGGTGAGGCCGAAGCAGCCGAGCGCCTCGCCGGAGGCGAGTCGGGGCAGCCACTCCCGCTTCTGGTCCTCGCTGCCCCAGGCGGCGACGGTCTTGGCGACCAGGCCGAGGGAGACGGAGACGATGCCTCGCACGGAGGAGTCGCCGCGGCCGAGTTCCTCGGTGACGAGGCAGTACGCGAGGTGGTCGCCGCCGGAGCCGCCGTACTCCTCCGGGAGGGTGAGCCCGAGGAAGCCGACGGCGCCGAGCTTCTTCACGATCGCCCGGTCCACCTCCTCGGCGCGGTCCCACGCCGCGGCGTGCGGGGTGACCTCGCGCGCGACGAAGTCCTCGGCGAGCCGCCGTACGGCTTCCTGCTCCTCGCTGAGTTCCAGATTCATGCGGCGCCCACCTCACCCGACCATTTAATTACCACTGCTAGTTTTTGCGGTGCAGGCCTACTATGTGCGCCATGGCCCGACCGCGCAAGCCCCTGCTCAGCCGAGACCGCATCGTCGAGACGGCGGGCGCGCTCGTGGACGCGGAGGGCCTCGGCGCACTCTCGACCCGGCGGCTCGCGGCCGAACTCGGGGTGAGCGGGCCCTCGCTCTACAACCACTTCCGCACCAAGGACGAGATCCTCGACGCCGTCGCCGACGCGGTGAGCGCCAAGATCGATCTGTCGATGTTCGCGGAGGACGACGGCCGCGACTGGCAGACGGCGCTGCACGACTGGGCCGTCTCCTACCGCGCCGCCCTCGCCGACCACCCGCACATCGTCCCGGTCCTCGCCCAGGGGCCCGGCCGCCGCCCGGCGGGCCTGCGCGTCGCGGACGCCGTCTTCGGCACGATGGTCCGCGCGGGCTGGCCGCCGGCCCAGGCCACCTCCATCGGCGCGCTGATGCGGTACTTCATCACCGGCTCGGCCCTCGGCTCCTTCGCCCGCGGCTTCGTCGACGACGAGGCGGCCTACGACCCGGCCGACTACCCCCACCTCGGCCAGGCGCACCGCCTCGCCGAGCACCGGCAGAAGGTCGACGAGGGCGCCTTCGCCACGGGCCTGCGGGCACTGCTCGACGGGCTGCGGCTGCAGTACGAGGCCCAGGTGAACGAGGCCTCGGCGCTGCCCGCCGGCCGCTCCTCCGCCCCGCGGGACGGTTCGGCCACCGCCGAAGCGTGAGTACGGGAGGCTGGACGCATGGCAGCCAGTGACCTCGCCGCGCTCGCGGCGCTCTTCGCGGACGAGACCCGCGCCACGTTCCTGCTCGCCCTGCTCGACGGGCGGGCCTGGACCTCCGGGGAACTCGCCCGGCACGCGGGCGTGGCCCCCTCCACCGCCAGCGAGCACCTCGGCAGGCTCGTCACCGGCGGGGTGCTCGCGGAGGAACGGCAGGGCCGCCACCGGTACGTGCGTCTCGCCGACCCGGGGATCGCGCATCTCGTGGAGGACCTGGCCACCCGGTCCGAGCCGGCGGTGGCCCCGCCGCCCCGCTCGCTGGGCGCCGCGAGCGCCGGACGGGCGATGGCCCGGGGCCGGACCTGCTACGACCATCTCGCCGGGCGGCTCGGCATCGCGATCACCGAGGCGATGACGGTCCGCGGACTGCTGCGCCAGGACACCGGGTTCGCGCTCACGGACCGCGGTCTGGCCTGGTTCGACGAGCTGGGCGTCCCTCTCGTACGGCAGAGGCGGCGACCCGTGGCGCGCGGCTGCCTCGACTGGACCGAGCGTCGGCCGCACCTCGCGGGCCTCGCGGGCGCCGCGCTCTGCCGGCACGCGCTCGACGACGAGTGGTGCGTACGGATCGGGTCCGAGCGGGCCGTGAAGGTGACCGGGCGGGGCGAGCGCGCGCTGTACGCGAACCTGGGCATCGCTCCGGAGGAGCTGCGATGAGGCGGCTGCGACAGGGCGGCTCCGAGCCCGGCACCGACTCCGGCCCTGGTTCCGGCTCCGACCCCGCCCCCGGGTCCGACCCCGCCCCCGGCTCCGACCCCGCCCCCGCCCCCGGCTCCGGCTCCGGCTCCGGCTCCGGCTCCGGGGATATTGCGGTGAGTGCCGAAGGGTCCGCGCCCTACCGTCAGGCCATGCAGAAGCAATCCTCGCGGCTCGCCCTCGCCGCCGCCGCCGTCACGGTCGTCCTGTGGGCCTCCGCCTTCGTCTCCATCCGCAGCGCCGGAGAGGCCTACTCCCCCGGCGCGCTCGCCCTCGGGCGACTGCTCGCCGGCGCCCTGGTCCTGGGAGCCGTCCTCCTGATCCGGCGGGAGGGGCTGCCGCCCCGGGCGGCCTGGCCGGGAATCCTGGTCTCCGGCCTGCTCTGGTTCGGGGTGTACATGGTGGTGCTCAACTGGGGCGAGCAGGAGGTCGACGCGGGGACGGCGGCGATGGTGGTGAACATCGGACCGATCCTGATCGCCCTGCTCGGCGCCCGCTTCCTGGGGGAGTCCCTGCCGCCGCGGCTGCTCGCGGGCATGGCCGTCTCCTTCGCGGGCGCGGTGGTCGTGGGCCTCTCCATGTCCCGCGCCTCCTCCGGCGCGCACGCCTCGCTGCTCGGCGTACTCCTCTGTGTCCTGGCGGCGATGGCGTACGCGGGCGGGGTCGTGGCGCAGAAGCCGGCGCTCGCCCACGGCAGCGCCCTCCAGGTGACGACGTTCGGGTGTCTGGTGGGGTCGGTGGCCTGTCTGCCGTTCGCCGGGCAGCTGGTCGACGAGGCGGGCCGGGCCCCGCTGCCGGCGACCCTGAACATGGTCTACCTGGGGGTGTTCCCGACCGCGCTCGCGTTCACGACCTGGGCCTACGCCCTGGCCCGGACGACCGCGGGGCGGATGGGCGCGACGACGTACGCCGTCCCCGCCCTGGTGGTGCTGATGGCATGGCTGTTCCTCGGCGAACTGCCGGGGTTGCTCACGCTCGCCGGGGGCGCGCTGTGCCTGGCAGGGGTGGCTGTATCCCGCTCACGCGCGCGGACCCCCGCCGGCGCCGGAACGGCTGAATCCACCTGACAGGGCATGGCTCCGGTTCCGGTCACTTCACGCACCCCCGGGGTCGGGTGTGCGCCCGCGACCTGGAGGGGAGATGCCCGTCAAGCCCCAGTTCCGGCCGATGGGGCGAGAGGGCACGTTTCGTGGCCCCCCGGCCGGATAGTTTCGAGTCGGTCACAGGCGCGGGCCGGAACATCACGCTCCGGCACCTTCTCGCAAGCCGACGGGGGAGCTCATGGCGATTCAGCAGCGGGCGGAACGTACAAGACAGGAAATCCTGGCGGCGGCCGCAAGGGTGTTCGACAGGCATGGGTACGAGCGGGCCTCGCTCGCCAGGATCGCCGGCGAGGCCCGGGTGACCACCGGCGCGCTCGTCTTCCACTTCGCAACGAAGTCGGAGCTCGCGACGGCGGTCCACGGGCGGGCCCACGCGGCCACCCGGATCACGGTCGAGTCGGCGTGCCTCTCCACGGAGGGCGTCGGCGGCACCGCGATCGACAAACTGGTGATCGCCACGCACGCGCTGATCCGGCTCTTCGAGACCGACCCGACGGCGCGGGCCGGTGAACGCCTCGCGCGGGAACTGCAATTAGCCGACCCGGGGTTCTCCCGGGACTGCCCCTGGCGGCGCGAGGTGGCGCGCCTGGCACGCTACGCGGAGGCCGAGAAGGCCCTGCGTCCCGGCGTGGACGCGACGGCGGTCGCCGCGCTGATCGGCTATGTGATCACCGGGGTCGAGCTGGAGATGCGCTGCCCGAACGGTCCGTCCGACGAGTGCTGGCCCACCGACGACCCCAGGAGCGTCGACAACGGCGCCCTGCACGGTCCGGCCGAGCAACGACTCGACCGGATCTGGAAGTTGATCCTCCCCGGCCTGGTCCATCCGGCCGGGCGACGGTCCGGCGCATAGCCGCACGGGCGCCCCGGGAAGCGGCGACCGGGGGCGCGCCGCCCCGCCTCACCCGCCCGAACGCAGCAGCTGGCGCGCGAAGTCGGCGAGGGAACGGCCGATGCGTTCGGTCGACAGGCCGAGTTCGTGCCGCTGGAACTGGTAGAGCTCGGGTGACAGCGGGCTGAGCGCGATGTCGATCAGCGGGTCCGGGTCCTGGATCCCGTGGTCGACGAGCAGCGTGCGGACGTGCACGCGCCAGAAGCCGTACGCGCCCGTCCGGAAGCGCGCGGGGCCGGTCTCCGCGCCGAGTGCCAGCGGCAGGTGCCGTTCCAGGAGATCGAGCATCGCCAGGTAGAACGCCGCCAGCCGCTCCCCCGCGGGTGCGCCGGGGCCGAGCGGCGGCGGGCCGTAGATGAGCTGGCCCTGGAGCCGGCGCTCGTGCTCGTCGAGCAGCGCGACGGCGACCGACGAGGGATCGGGGAAGCTCCGGTAGAGAGTGGCCCGACCCACCCCCGCGGCCTTGGCGATGCGGTCCATGGTGACCGTCCGCGGATCCTGCTGGGCGAAGAGCTGCTCGGCCGCGGCCAGGATCTGCGCACGGTTGCGTTCCGCGTCCGCGCGTCTGCGCGGGGCGACCGGCTGGTCGTCCGCGGCCTGGAGATCACCGAGGAGCCCGCCGACCCGGTGGACGGAGGCGGCCCCACGACCCCGCTGCTCGTCGTCACTCATGCACCAGACCTTACTTCCCCTGGAGCTAAGTGGACACCTTGTCCGTTTGCTATGTCCCGTGGCATGCTAAACGGACTCAGTGTCCACTTATCCGCTCGCCATCCCGCCCCAGGGAGATCCAGATGCACACCGCGCTCCTCGCCGCGGCCCTGCTGGTCGGCTGCCTCCTGGCCGTCCAGGCCTCGGTGAACCTCCAGCTCAACTCGGCCGTCGGCACCCCGTACGGCGCCTCGACCATCCAGCTCGGCGTCGCGACCGGTCTGCTGACCGTGCTCGCGGTGGCGGCCGGAGCGCTCGGCGCGCTCGGCAAACTCCCCGATGTCGAGCCCTGGCAGCTGCTCGGCGGACTCGCCAGTCCGCTCTACATCACCAGCGGCATCCTGCTCTTCCCACGGCTCGGCGCCCTCGCCGCCGTCGGACTCTTCGTCACCGGCCAGATGTTCGCCTCGCTCGCACTCGACCTCTTCGGTCTCCTCGGCCTCCAGAAGCAGGACCTGAGCGCCGGGATCGTCATCGGCGCCGTGGCCGTGCTCGCCGGCATCGTCGTGATCATCCGGGGCATGAAGGCGGCAGCCCCTCCCGGCGCCCCCAGGATGTCGAGCGCCGGCCGCGCGGGCTGGCTCGCCCTCGGCATCCTCGCCGGAGCCGTACTGCCCGTACAGGGCGCGGTCAACGCCCAGCTGCGCGCCCAGCTCAAGCAGCCCGTCACCGTCGCCGTGATCAGCTTCGCCGTGGCGACGTTCACCATCGCCGTCGTCCTGCTCGTCCTGTACGCGACCCGGAAGACGCCGAAGCCCAAGATCGCCCCGCTGAAGAAGATGCCCTGGTGGGGCTGGCTCGGTGGTGCCTGCGCCGCCGCCTACGTCACCGGGACCTTCCTGCTCATCCCCGAGATCGGGGCGGCCGTGACCATCGCCCTCACCGTGACCGGACAGCAGCTCACCTCGGCCCTGATCGACCACAAGGGCCTCTTCAAGCTCCCCCAGCGCTCGCTCACGAAGCCGCGCACCCTGGGCCTCGCCCTGCTGATCGCCGGCTCCCTGACCATCCAGCTCGTCTGACCGAGGCCGGCGCTCCCCCGGGACCCCAACCGGGGGCCACGGCCCGCACGGTGCGCCATGAAAGGTGTGTCATGAAAGCGTCCTACACCGCCGGGCCGGACCTCCACGTCCTCCCCTCGGCACTGCCCATCCCCGGCCTCGGCGACCAGCCGGTGAACGCCTTCCTCCTCCGGTCGGGCCAGCCGATCCTCGTGGACACCGGCATGCCCGTCGACCGGGAGGGCTTCCTGGACTCCCTCTGGTCGCTGATCGAGCCGGCCGACCTGCGCTGGGTCGTCGTCACCCACGACGACCGCGACCACACCGGCGCCCTCGCCCGGATCCTGGAGGCGGCGCCGAACGCGAAGGTCCTCGCCAACGCCATATCGCTGACGCGAATATCGGAAGAGTTCAGCATTCCGCAGGAACGGGTCGTCACCGCGAACCCGGGAAGCCGGGTGAAAGTCGGCGACCGCGAGCTGAGTTTTCACCGGCCGCCCACGTTCGATTCACCTGGGACCCTCGCCGTCTTCGACCACTCCGACGGAACGCTCTACAGCTCCGACAGTTTCGGGACCGTCGTCGAGGAAATCCACCACGAGTTCACCGACCTTTCAGAGGAAGAATTCTTCCACGGCTTCGAGGTCCTGAACCGGGCGATAGCCCCGTGGACCGCGCTGGTCGACGAGACGAAATTCCTCCGGCCGGTGCACGAGCTGGCCGCCCTGCGCCCCGCGAAGCTGCTGAGCGCCCATGGGCCGACCGTCCGCGAGGCCGCCGTACCGCGGCTCTTCGAGGCCATGGCCCGTATCCCCTCCCTGCCCGTCTGGCTGCCCGGCGCCGACCTCGACCTCGAGGCCGCGCTCGACGCCGTCGAGCCCCCCGCCGCCTGAGATCCCCGCACGAACCGAGGAGAACCATGTCCGACCCGACCACCGCCGACCTGACGCCGCCGCGCGGAGTCGTCACCGTCTTCTCCGACATCTGGTGTTCCTTCGCGCACATCGCGATCCACCGGCTGCACACCACCCGGGCCCGCCTCGGCCTGGAGGAGCAGGTCTCCTTCGACCTGCGCGCCTTCCCCCTCGAACTGCTCAACGACGCCCCGAGCCCGCGCCCCGGCACGGACAGCGAGGTCGCCCGCATGGCCAGCCTGGAGCCGGCCGCCGGCTGGCAGCTCTGGCAGGCCAAGGACTGGCTCTACCCGTCGACGACCCTGCCCGCCCTGGAGGCGGTGCTCGCCGCCAAGGAACAGGGCCTGCGCGCCTCGGAACAGCTCGACCTCGGGCTGCGCCGGGCCTTCTGGGCCGAATCGCGCTGCATCAGCCACCGCAAGGTGATCCTGGACGTGGCCGCCGGGACCGGCGCCGTCGACGTCGACGCCCTCGCCGAGGCCCTGGACGACGGGCGCGCGCGCCGGGCGCTCTCGGACCAGGCGGCGCTCGCCCAGAGCGACCGGGTGGACTGCAGCCCCCATCTGTTCCTGCCCGACGGCTCCGACCACGCCAACCCCGGCATCGAGGTGGACTGGGAGGGCGCCTACGGCATCGGCTGGCCGGTGATCGGCTCGGACGACCCGAAGGTGTTCGAGGACATCCTCCTGAAGGCCGCCACTGAATAGTTGAATACGCCGCCAAAAAGCGGCCGAACCACCGGAACGACGGCCAGGCATTCCTTTACGAGGAATGCCTGGCCGTCGTTCCTTTTTTTCGCCCGCAGAACATCGCGGTGATTATTAATTGCGTGACCCGGCCGTTATTCGCAAGGCCGCTCGAAGCTCCTAAAGTCATTCACGCCGCCGGAATTCCGGACGGAGATTCGTATCGACAGCGGGAGTTCTTCATGTCGTTGACCGACAAGGCAGACGTCAGCACGTTCGTCGACCTCACCCAGCACGAGATCGAAGCCCTGAAGACCCGGTTCAACCTGGCCGACGCACACACCCACCAGCGTCAGTCCACCTCCCAGGAGCGGATCGTCTCGCGGCTTCCCGAGCTGTGGCACGAGTCCGAGTCGAAGCAGCAGGCGCACTTCGAGCGGCAGTTCCTGGACGCCTTCTTCCGGCTGCACCAGCAGCCCACCGCCCGTGCGATGGGCCGCACGCTCCTTTCGTACTCCGCGAGCGTGTCGACCATGGTCGCCGGCATGTTCCTCAAGCAGCGCGGGATGTCGGTGCAGCTGGTCGAGCCCTGCTTCGACAACCTGGTCGACCTGCTGCGCAACATGCAGGTGCCGATCGCCCCGTTCGCCGAGTCGGCCCTGCACGACAAGGACGCCATCTACGAGCGGCTCGTCGAGGAGATCACCGCGGACGCGATCTACCTCGTCGACCCCAACAACCCCACCGGGTTCACCCTGCTCGCCGAGAAGCTGGAGGGCTTCCGCGAGGTCGTCCGCTACTGCGTGGACCACGACAAGGTCCTGGTGATGGACTTCTGCTTCGCCTCCTTCGCGCTCTGCGACGAGGGCATCGGCCGGGTGGACATCTACCGGCTCCTTGAGGAGTCCGGCGTCACCTACATGGTCATGGAGGACACCGGCAAGACCTGGCCGATCCAGGACGCCAAGTGCGCCATGATCACGGCCAGCCAGGACATCCAGGAGGAGGTCTACAACCTCCACACCAGCGTCCTCCTGAACGTCTCGCCGTTCGTCCTCAACATGGTCACGCAGTACGTCGAGGACTCCATCACCGATGGTTTCGCCTCCGTCCGCGACATCATCCGCACCAACGGCGAGGCAGCCCGCAAGGCCCTCGACGGCACCATCCTGGAGTTCCAGGAGCCGGTCGTCGGCACCAGCGTCGCCTGGTTCCGCATCAAGCCGGAGCACCTGACCGCCACCCGGCTCCAGGCCGTCCTCTTCGACGAGGAGGTGTACGTCCTGCCGGGCACGTTCTTCTACTGGAACACCAAGGAGAAGGGCGAGCGCTTCGTGCGCCTGGCCCTGGCCCGCGAGCCGGAGCTGTTCGCCGGCGCGATGGAGCGGATGCGGAAGGTGCTCGAGCGCTATGCCGTCTGACACCGACCCGGTGGTGTTCATCGACGCCACGACGTTCATGGGCATGCACAGCAAGGACGACGCGGTCCGCGTGGCCGCCAAGGCCTTCTTCGCCGGCCGGCTGGCCGCGGGGGAAGCGGGCGGGGTCGTCATGAGCTGGGAGCAGGTCGGCCGCTGCGACGACCTCGTGTGGGGCTACGAGCGGGAACTGCAGGACGAGTACTACCCCTTCATGGACGTCCTCCACACGGACCTGGCCATCGACCGGATCGCCTACACCGAGGACGACGTCCGCCGGGCCTTCACCGAGCCCGCACTCGACGGTCTGCCCACCCATGAACGTCTGCTGCTCGCCCAGGTCGTCGGCCGCGGGGGCGTGCTCCACACGGCGAGCCCCCGGCTGGTGCGGGCGGCGGCCGGCCTGCCCGTCGTACCACTGGCCCCGCTCGCCCCGGCCGACGCTCCCGCCCTCGGCGAGGAGCCGTCGTTCCCCGCGTACCTGGAGGACCTCTACCGGCGGTCGCTGGTCCTGAAGGTCGTCTCCGAAACCCTCTGAAGTCGTTCCGAAGGGCACCCCACTCATGCCTGGCACCTACTCCGGGACCGTCGTCCCGCTGATCACCCCCTTCGACGAGCACGGCGTCGTCGACGAGCCGAGCGTCGTCCGTCTCCTGGACCACATCCGCACCGAGGTCAACGGCTTCATGCCGGCCCTGACCTCCGGCGAGGGCTGGAAGCTCGACGCCCGCCAGTGGCAGGACGTCGTCACGTACACCGTCCGGCACGCGGACGGCCTGCCCGTCCTCGCCGGCATCCAGCTCCCCGACACCGACGCCGTGATCGACCGGGCCCGTACGGCGGCCGCGATCGGCGCCGACGCCGTCGTCGTCACCACGCCGTTCGGCGCCGAGGTGACGCAGGACCGGATCGTCGAGCACTACAAGGCGATCCGCGCGGCCCTCGACATCCCGATCTTCCTCTACAACGAGGAGGCGCTCTCGGGCAATCGCATCGAGTTCGACACCCTGATCCGGATCTGCAAGGAGATACCGGGCATCGTCGGCATCAAGGAGTCCAGCGGCGACGCCGCCTTCACCCGGAACATGGCCGAGGCCGGCACCGGCATCCCGGTCTTCGAGGGCTGGGAGAACCTCCTCGTCGACGCCCGCGGCATCGACGGCTTCATCGGCCCGCTGGCCAACCTCGAACCCTCGCTGTGCAACGCGATGCTGGTCGACCCGACCCCCGACCGGCAGGCGGAGATCAACGCCGTCTGCGAGCGGTACGGCGTCTTCAAGGACGACTGGTACCGCTGGGTCAAGCAGGAGCTGCACCGGCGCGGTGTGATCGCCTCCCCGACCGTGCACGAGGAGGCGAAGGCGGCATGAGCACCACCCCCGCCGCTCCCTCCGCGTCCGCTCCCTCCGTCTCCGCGCCGGCCGGGTCCGCCCCGGCCCCCGTCCCGGTGGCCGCGCACTCGATCACCGCCCCGGCCGCGACCTCCCAGCGCGAGCTGCACAGCCTCTACCGGCGGGTCCCCAACCTCGGCGACTACGGGTCGATGACCGCGATCGAGGAGCGCTGGATCCTGCCCAAGGCGCGGGCGTACGAGGCTTCCGCGCCCCGCTTCGGCTCGCCCGGCGAGCTCCTCCAGGCGCTCAAGCAGTTCCTCGCCGAGGAGGAGGCCTCGCTCCCGGAGAGCGCCACCTTCCTCGCCGAGCACGCGACGCTCGATCAGTTCAAGACCGTGGTACGGCAGTTCGCGCTCGACGGCCTCACCGAGTCGGAGTCGCTGCTCCCGGTCGTGCCCCGGCTGCCGTACCGCTCGGCGATGGCGGTCTTCCGTGTCCTGATCGACGAACTCGGCTGCGGCAACGAGGAGAAGGCGCACTCCCAGCTCTACCGCGATCTGCTCACCGAGCTCGGCATGAGCCTCCGGCTCGACGACTACCTCGACGAGACGGTCCCCGAGTGCTTCGCCTACGTCAACATGTTCCACTGGCTGGCGAGCCGGGCCCCCTCGCCCCAGTACTTCCTGGGCGCGTACGCCTACTTCGAGACCAGTGTGCTGTACGCCTTCCAGAGCTTCGCCCGGGCGGCGCGACGGCTCGGGATCGCCCACGACGCCTACTACACCGAGCACCTCTACATCGACTCGTACCACAGCAGTCATATGCGGACGGCGATCCGGTCGCTCGAAGAGCCCGACCTGGCGAAGATCTGGGCGGGTGTGCGCCTGGCCTCCGACATCGTCGGCACCGCGAACGAGGCGGCCGTCGCGCGGGCCCGGGAGACCGTCGCATGACGGCCGTGCCCGCGGGACGGCGGCGGGGCTCCGACGAGCCCACCGTCCGCCAGGTGACCGAGGACCTGGTCCTCGTCGAGGTCGGCGACCGCAAGGTCCTCGCGGCCGCCGTCTGCCCCCACCGCGGGGGCCGGCTCAAGTACGGCAGGGTCGACGGGGACAGGCTGCGCATCACCTGCCCCCTGCACCACACCACCTTCGACCTGACCAGTGGGGAGCGCCTGTCGGGAGCGGCGTGCGCGGCCCTCCGGGTGGTGGACGTGCTGCCCGGGGACCTCGGCGTCCCCCAGCAGCGCGACCCCGCGCACGACGGCTACCCGGCCGCCCCCGCCGCAGCCACCTCTCCCGGGGCGCCCGCCCCCGGGACCGCCCCGGCCGGGGGCGCCTCATGACCACCACACCGACCGGGGCGGCGTCCACCGTGGCGTCGCCCCGTGCGGCGGCCGAACACGACGGCATCGCGCCGGTGCCCGAGGCCGAACGCACCTCGGCCCCGGGCGACTTCGGCTGGATCTGGCCCTCCGCGCAGTTCTCCTTCGGCACGGTCGTGCTCGGCGCGCTGCCCGTCGTCTTCGGCCTGGGCTGGTGGGCCTCGGCGAGCGCCATCGCCGTCGGCGTGGCCGTCGGCACGGCGCTGCTCGCGCCGCTCGCCCGCTTCGGCGTCCGGACCGGCACCAACGATCCCGTGTCGAGCGGCGCGCACTTCGGCGTACGGGGCAGGGTCGTCGGCAACGTCCTCACGGTGGTGACCGCGCTCGGCTTCTTCGCCATCGCCGTCTGGACGGGCGGCACCGCCGTCATGGTCGCCGGCCACCGGCTGCTCTCCACCCCCACCGGTCCCGGGGCGCTGACCGCGGCGATGTTCGTGACGGCGGCGGCGGTCGCGCTGGTCGCCGTACGCGGCCACGAGACCCTCGTCCGTACGTACAAGGTCACCGCCGTCACCGGCGGCGCGGTCCTCCTCGGCACGGTGCTGGTCCTCGCCCCGGACTTCGACGCGGGCTACGCCGGCGGGACGCTCGCGCTCGACAGCGCCCTGCACACCTGGCTGCTCGCGGCCACCGCCTCCGCGACCGTGCCCCTGTCGTACGCCACCTTCCAGGGCGACTACACCCGCTTCATGCCCGCCTCCACCCCCACCGGCCGGGTCGTGCGTGCCAGCGGGATCTCCATGTTCCTCAGCAGTCTCGCCGCGCTGCTCACCGGCGCGTACGTGACGACCCTCTTCCCCGTCCCCGACGAGCCGTGGCTCCAGGGCCTGACGGACGCGGTGCCCGGCTGGTTCGCGATCGCGGTCGTCGTCTTCGGCTTCGCGGGCACCCTGCCGCAGGCCGGGCTCTGCCTCTACGCGGCCGGACTGTCGGCCAACTCCGTGTTCTGGCGCTCCTCACGGGCCGCCGTCACCACGGTGGTCGCGGTGCTCGCGGCGGCCGTGCTGTACCTCGGGGCGGTCGTGTACGACGCCATGGACGCGATGTCGGCGTTCGTGACGCTGCTGCTCACCGTCGTCGCCCCGTGGGCGGCCGTGCTCTTCGTCGGGTACGTGCTCCACCGCGGCAGGTACGACGCGGAGGCGCTGCGCGCGTTCACCACGTGCGGGGGCGGCCGCTACTGGTACACCGGCGGGGTCAACCCGCGGGCCGCCACGGCCTTCGCGCTCGGCTCGGTCGTCGGAGTCCTCTGGGTCAACAACCCGCTGTACACCGGCCCGTTGACCGGTCTCACGGGCGGCGTCGACCTGAGCCTGCCGGCCTCCTTCACGGTCGCCGCCGCGCTGTACGGGGCGCTGTGCCGGGTGTGGCCGGAACCGCTGCTTCCGCCGACACGAGTTCCGAGGTGACGATGTCCACCACAGTCCCGCGCACCGCCCGGCTCACGGTCCGGTCGGTCGTCCCCGAGGCCGAGGACGTCCTGGGGCTCGTACTCACCGATCCCACGGGCGCCGAACTGGCCCCGTGGGAGCCCGGCGCCCACCTGGAGGTGACGCTGCCGTCCGGGGCGATCCGCCACTACTCGCTCTGCGGGAACCCCGCGGACCGGAGCACGTACCGGCTCGGCGTGCTCCGGGAGCGCGGCGGCAGGGGCGGATCGGAGGAGATCCACACGACCCTCGGCGCGGGCACGGTCCTCGGGGTGCGGGGCCCGTTCAACCGCTTCCCGCTGCTGCCCGCGGAGCGGTATCTGTTCCTCGCGGGCGGCATCGGCATCACCCCGCTGCTCCCGATGATCCGCTCGCTTCCGCCGGGTTCGTGGTCCCTTCTGTACGGGGGTCGGAGCCTGCCGGCCATGGCGTACCGCGAGGAGCTCGCCGCACTCCCCGGGGTCACGCTCGTCCCGCAGGACACGGCGGGGCTGCCCGACCTGGACGGCGTCCTGGCGGGGCTTCCGGCGGAGACGGCCGTGTACTGCTGCGGGCCCGAGGGACTGCTGCGGGCGGTGGAGGAACGGTGGTCGGGTCGCCTGCACACGGAACGGTTCGGGACGGCGCCGACGCGGGACTCCGGGTGGGCGGCGCCGACGCGGGAGACCGGGGCGGACTCCGGCGACGGCATCGAGGTCGGCGACGACTCCGAGGTCGGCGACGGCTTCGAGGTCGAGCTGCGGCGGAGCGGGCGGACCGTGCACGTCCCGCCCGGCCGAACCCTGCTCGACGCCGTGCGCGAGGTGGTTCCCGGTGTCGCGTACTCCTGCGAGGAGGGCTTCTGCGGCACCTGTGAGACGAAGGTGATCGCCGGGACGCCCGAGCACCACGACTCCGTCCTCGGTGAGGACGAGAAGGCCTCGGGGACGACGATGATGATCTGCGTGGGGCGCTCGCGCGGCGCCCGGCTCGTGCTCGACCTGTGACGCGGCGTCGATCCGTCGCGTGACGTGGTCCGTGACGTGACCTGGTCACGTGACGTGACGTGACCTGGTCCGTGACGTGACCTGGTCCGTGACGCGTGGAAGCCCGTACCGGAACGTCGGTACGGGCTTCCACGTGGGCGTGGGCGACCGGTGTCAGGGGAAGACCACCAGGGCTCGGCCGCCCTTGCCCGCGAGCATGTTCTCGAAGGCGCCCGGGATGCCGTCCAGGGTGATCCGCTCGGTGACGAGCGCACCCAGGTCGAACCGGCCGGCGCGGATGTGCTCGGCGAGGACGGGCAGGTCGACGGACGGGTTCGAGTTGCCGTAGACGCACCCCGCGAGGGTGCGGCCCCAGTGGAAGATCTCCAGGGCGTTGAAGGTGACCTGCTGGTCCTTGCCGCCGATGCCGACGACCGTGGTCCGACCACCGCGCCGGGTGGACTCCCAGGCGGTCCGGATGGTGACGGCGCGGCCGACGCACTCGACGGCCACGTCGACGCCCTGGCCCCCGGTCAGCTTCCGGATCTCCTTCGCCGTGGTCTCCGAGGCGACCACGTACTCGGTGGCCCCGGCCGCCCGCGCGAGCGCCTCCTTCTCCGGGGAGACGTCCACGGCGACGATCGTCGAGGCACCCGCGATCCGGGCGGCCTGGAGCGTGGCGAGGCCCACCCCGCCGACGCCGAACACCGCGACCGTCTCACCCTCGCGGACCCGGGCGGAGTGGTGGATCGCGCCCCAGCCGGTGAGGACGGCGCAGCCGAGGAGGGCGGCGTCGGTGAGCGGCACACCGTCGGGCACCGGGAGGATGCAGTCCGCGGCGACGACGGTCTCCTCGGCGAAGGCGGCGACGTTGAGTCCGGGGTGGAGCTCCCTGCCGTCCTGGGTGCGGGCGTGGATGTTCGCGGCGCCACTGAGCGCGTCGACACAGAGCCAGACCTCGCCGAGCGAGCAGGGGTGGCAGTCTCCGCAGGACGGCGCCCAGTTGAGGACGACGCCGTCGCCGGGGGCGACATGGCTGACGCCCTCGCCGACGGAGACGACGGTGCCCGCGCCCTCGTGGCCGAGGACGGCGGGCACCGGCACGCGCATCGTGCCGTTGGAGAGCGACAGGTCGGAGTGGCAGACGCCGGCGGCCGCGAGCCGGACCCGGACCTGGCCGGGGCCGGGCTCGGGGAGCTCGATGCCGGTGATCTCCAGCGGGGAGCCGACGGCGGGCAGGACGGCGGCGCGGATCAGGCTCACGTGCGGTGCTCCTCGGGAGTCGCGTGGACGGGCGGAAGTCGCGTGGACGGGGTGGAACGGCGGGGCCCGGGGCGGAACGGCGGGGCCAGTGGGACCTGGGGGGGGCGGTTGGGCCCGGCGGCGGGGTCCGTCGGGCGCGGCGGTGGGACCGGTCAGAACTGCAGGGACTTGGTCTGGAGATATTCGGTGAGACCGTGCGCGCCGAGCTCCCGGCCCACGCCGGACTGCTTGTACCCGCCGAAGGGGGCCAGCGGGTTGAACCGGCCGCCGTTGATGTCGACCTGGCCCGCCTCCATGCGGCGGGCGAAGGCGACGGCCTCCTCGGGGTCGCCCCAGACCGCGCCGGCGAGGCCGTACACGGTGCCGTTGGCGATGGCGAGGGCCTCCTCCTCGTCCTCGTACCGGAGGAGCGAGACGACCGGTCCGAAGATCTCCTCCTGCGCGATGGTCATCTCCGGGGTGACGTCGGCGAAGACGGTCGGGGAGACGTAGTAGCCGGTCTCGCGCGGGGCCTCCGGGCCGCCGGCGACCAGGCGGGCGCCCTCCTCGACGCCCTTCTCGATGTAGCCGCGGACGCGCTCCTCCTGCTTGGCGTTGACCAGGGGGCCGAGGCGCTCGCCGGGGACGTACTTGGCGACGGCCTCGACGGCGAGCGCCACCGCCTCCTCGTACCGGTCCGCGGGGATCAGCATCCGGGTCCAGGCGCTGCACTTCTGGCCGGAGTTGGACATCACGTTGGCGACGCCGACGGAGACGGCCTTGGCGAGGTCGGCGCTCGGCAGGATGACGTTGGCGGACTTGCCGCCGAGTTCGAGGGCGACCCGCTTGACGGCGCCGCCCGCGAGGGCTCCGATGCGGCGGCCGACGGCGGTGGAGCCGGTGAAGGAGACGAGGTCCACGTCGGGGTGCTCGGCGAGGGCCTGCCCCGCGACCGGGCCGAGGCCGGTGACCAGGTTGAAGACGCCGGCCGGCAGGCCCGCCTCGTGCACGGCCTCGGCGAAGAGCTGAGCGGTCAGCGGGGTGTCCTCGGCGGGCTTGAGGACGGTCGTGCAGCCGGCGGCGAGGGCCGGGGCGATCTTGGCGACGACCTGGTGGAGCGGGAAGTTCCAGGGGGTGATCGCCGCGACGACGCCGACGGGCTCGGCGTAGACGGTGGAGTTGCCGACCTTCTCCTCGAAGGGGTGGGTGGCGGCGAGGTCCGCGTATGTCCCCGCCACGGCGATCGGCAGTCCCGCGTGCACGGCGGCGGCGAGCTGCGGCGGAGCGCCGAGCTCGGCGGTGACGGTGGCGGCGATCTCCTCCGCGCGGGCGGCGAGCGCGTCGCGCAGGGCGGCGATCCGGGCGCCGCGCTCGGCGGGCGGGGTCGCGGCCCAGCCGGGCAGGGCGGCGCGGGCGGCGCGTACGGCCGCGTCGACGTCCTCGGCGGTGCCGGCCGGGACGTGGGCGATGACCTGCTCGTCCGCCGGGTTGAGGACGGCGATCGTGTCGGGACCGGCGGCGGGCCGCCACTCCCCGCCGATGTACATCGCGTCGTGCGCCTTCATCCGATGTCTCCTCACACTGCCGACCGGTTCGACACCCAAACTAGCGCTGTTAGTTTTTGGGCGCCAGGGCTTCCGGACGTGCCCCCGGTCTCAGTCCCGAGCCGATCGTGCCGCCCCCTCGCGCCCCCTGTCCACGCCAGGACCGGACAGACGCGGCACACGACGCCGCGCCCGGCGGGCACGCACCCGGCTGGTGCGGCCCGCCGGACGCGGCGGGGAGGGGCCGACGGAGCGGCTGGCATCCGTCGGAACCGTCGGAACCGTCGGAACCGTTGTTCAGATCTTCTGGGCGATGTCGGAGAGGTGGGCGAAGACGACGATGTTCGCCTCGTAGCCCTTTGCGGGGTCGAAGGCTCCGCCACAGGTGAGCAGCCTCAGTTCGGGCCGCCCGGTGGAGCCGTACACCTCCTTGTCGGGGAACTCGGCCTTGGCGTACGTGACGACCCGGTCGACCGTGAAGACGGCGACCCTGCCGTCGGCGCGGGCGACCCGGACGGTGTTGCCGGCGCTGAGCGAGTCGAGATCGAGGAAGACGGCCGGGCCGGTGCGGGTGTCGCGGTGGCCGACGACGACCGCGGTCCCCCGCTCACCGGGGGTGACCCCCTTCGCGTACCAGCCGACCACCTCGGGATTGTCGACCGGCGGCGTGGCGAGACGTCCCGCCGCGTCGAGGTCGAGCTCGACCACCGGGGCCTCGATGGTGATCGCCGGTACCGCGACGGTGGTCGGACGCGAACGGGCCAGCGGCGCGGGCGAGGGCGACGGCCGGGGCGCGGGTACCGCCTTCGGCCGTGCCTTGGGTACGGGCTTCGGCCGGGGCGTGGGTGCGGCCGTCGGCTGCGCCCTGGGCTTCGCCTTCTGATCGAGGGCTGCCGGCGCTCCGGCCGCTCCCGCCGCTCCCGCCGTTCCTACCGGCCCGGAGGCGGCCGGGCCCACGGCGAGCACCGGCTCGGCCGGTTCCTCGCCTCCGGCCCACCAGACTCCGCCGGCCACCAGGACCACGGTGACCGTCACGGTCCTGGCGAGCCGGAACAGGCGCCGCTGGCGGCGCGTGAGGCGCGAGGACCTACGCGGCGCCATTGTCGCGGCGGCGCGAGCGGCGGATCAGGACCAGTCCGGCCGTACCGGCGAGGCCGGCGGCGACGGCCGCACCGATGCCGAAGCCGGAGGAGTCGTCGGCGGCGATCTCCGCACTGCCGCCGCCACCGGCGCCGACCGGTCCGTGCGGGGGCTTGTGGTGACCGTAACCGCCGTTGCCGTTCCCGCCGTTACCGTTCCCGCCGTTACCGTTCCCGCCGTTACCGTTCCCGCCGTTACCGTTCCCGCCGTTGCCGTTCCCGCCGTTACCGCCATCGGGGCAGGTGACCCGGAAGACCTTCGACTTGGCCGCGCCGTTCTGGCCCACCCACGTCCATTCGACCTTGTACATGCCGGACGCCAGTCCGGTGATGTCGTCCGTGTGACCGTCGCCGTTGCTGTCGACGGCGATGCTGCCGTTCCTCAACGACGGGTCCTGGTTGCCTGGCTGACCCGGCTGGTCGTAGATGTTCCACTGAACGCTCTGCAGGCCGTCGAAGTTGAAGGCCGCGAAGCGGAAGGTGCATCCGACCCGGGGCTCGTTGACCTGGCTGGTGTCGGGGGTGCCCTGTCGGTGGACCTTGATGTCACCGTTGTCACCGGGCGCGGCGAAGGCCGCCGGGGCGCCGGCGAGGGTCACGCCGCCGAGCGCCAGGGTGGCGAGGGTCGCGCGGAGCAGGGTGCGGGTGGGGGGGTTCGCCATGAGAGTGGTTCTCCAGTCGTGAGTGAACACAGCGGACACGCATTGCGATAATCCGACTATCTGTCACGACATGGACACAAAAGGTGACGGCACGACCGCGTCGATCTCCGTCTCCACCCGTCCGGCTCACTCCCCGTCACCTCACACCGTCCGCGCCCGGGTCGGTTCGGGCGCAGACGGTGTGAGGTGACGGGAGCCCGGGAACGGGCCCCGTCGGGGGCCGGGGCCGGGGAGCCGGGGAGGGGGTCAGATGATGCCGAAGAGGATCCCCGACGCGAGGACGACCAGCGAGGTCAGCGCGGCCCACTTCACCGTGAACCTGGTGTGGTCGCCGAACTCCACCTTCGCCATGCCGACGAGGACGTACACGGCCGGGACCAGCGGGCTCGACATGTGCAGCGCCTGGCCGACGAGGGAGGCCCGTGCGATCTCCAGGGGCGAGACGCCGTGGGCGGCACCCGCCTCGGCGAGGACCGGCACGACGCCGAAGTAGAAGCCGTCGTTCGACATGAAGTAGGTGAGCGGGATGCTGAGCACACCGGTGACCAGGCCCATGTGCGGGCCCATGCCCTCGGGGATGGCACCGACGAGCCAGTCGGCCATGTGCTTGACCATGCCCGTACCGGTGAGGACACCGGTGAAGACGGCGGCGGCGAAGACCATGCCGGAGACGTTGAGGACGTTGTCCGCGTGGGCGGCGATACGCGCCTTCTGCTCGGCCATCTTCGGGTAGTTGACCGTGAGCGCGAGCGCGGCGCCGAGCAGGAACAGCACCGGGATCGGCATCAGTTCGAGGATCATCGCGGCGAGCAGCGCGACCGTCAGTCCGGCGTTGAACCAGTACAGCCGGGGGCGCAGCGTCGCACGGTTCGGGTCGAGCCCCTGGAACCCCTCGTCCTCACCGGAGTCGGAGCCGAGGTCGGATCCGAAGTCGGGGCCGGGGCCGGATCCGGGCACCGCGCCCGGCGCGTCACCAGAACCGCCGACGGGCTTCCTGGCCAGGTCCACGGCACCGCCGCCGTGGCTGCCACCGGCGTTGCCGCCACCGGCACCCGCCGCGACGAGCACCGTGTCGGTCTCGGACACCAGGGCCTCGTCGAGCGTGAGGTAGCCGAGGCGTTTCCGCTCACGGCGCCCGAGGACGTACGCGAGGACGAACACGAAGAGCAGGCCCATGCCGAGCGCGGGAATCATCGGGACGAAGACATCGCCGGCGTCCAGCTTCAGCGCGGTCGCGGCGCGGGCGGTGGGACCGCCCCAGGGCAGGGTGTTCATGACGCCGTTCGCGGTGGCGGCGACACCCGTCATGACCACCAGGCTCATGCCGAGCCGCTTGTAGAGCGGATACATCGCGGAGACGGTGATCATGAACGTCGTCGAGCCGTCGCCGTCCAGCGACACGATCGCGGCGAGCACCGCCGTACCCACGACGATCCTCACGGGGTCGGCCTTGCAGAAGCGCAGGATGCCCCGGACGATCGGGTCGAAGAGGCCGACGTCGATCATCACGCCGAAGTAGACGATGGCGAACATCAGCATCGCCGCCGTCGGTGCCAGCTTGCCGACGCCTTCGATGACGTAGTCGCCGAGCTGGGCTCCCTGCCCGACCGCCACGCAGAACAGCGCGGGGATCAGGACGAGTGCCGCGATCGGCGACATCTTTTTCATCATGATCAGAACCAGAAAGGTCGCGATCATGGCGAAGCCGAGGACGGTCAGCATGGAGGGCACCTCACGTTCACCGTTGAACTCCGCCGAGCGGCGGTCCGGATGACGGTAGGTGCCCCCTTCTGCCGTTAACAAGACGTTGACGCGTGAGCAATACGAGCAAAACCCCAGGTCACGGCAGGGGCGAGAGCTGCACCGGGAAGCCGTTCAGCACGGCCGTGCCCGACAGCGGGTCGAGCCGGGAGCCGTCGAGCAACTGGTTGACGTTGACTCCGGGGCGCGCCGACGCGACGGCCAGCCGGGTGCCCGGCCGGTCGTGACCCCAGCCGTGCGGCAGGCTCACCACCCCGGGACGCACCCCGTCGGTCACCTCGACGGGCACCTCCAGTTCGCCGCCCTCGCCCTTGACCCGTGCGAGGCCGCCGTCCACGAGCCGCAGCCGGGCCGCATCGTCGGGGTGCACCTGGAGGGTGCACCGGTTCGTACCGCCGCCGAGCGCCGGGGTGTTGTGCAGCCAGCTGTTGTTCGAGCGCAGGTGGCGGCGCCCGACGAGCTGGACGCTGTCGGAGTCGGGTACGACGTCGAGCGCGGCCCGCAGCCGGGGCAGGTCGGCGGCGAGCGGCGCGGCGAACAGCTCGATCCGTCCGCTGCGGGTCTTGAGGACCTGCGGCAGGCGCGGCTTGAGCGGGCCGAGGTCGATGCCGTTCGGGTGGGCCCGCAGCTCGTCGAGTGTGAGCCCGTACGGGCCGAGGCGCAGCATCATGTCGATGCGGCGCTCGGGCCCGCTGTCCCCGGTGAGCCCCGCGGCGAACTCCTTGGGATCCGCCCCGTACGCCGGTGAGTGCTCCTGGGTCACCGCCTTGGCGAGGGTGCTGTCGATCGCGAGCTGGTCGACGGCTGACGGCGGGGCACCGTGCATCCCGGAGACGGCGAGGATCAGCCGGGCGTGGATCTCGCACTCGTCCATCCGGTCCGCCTCCAGGGGGACGGCGGCGGGGGTGTAGCGGACCTGGTCGCGGACGGCGAGGGCGTTGAACGCGAAGTCGAAGTGGGCGCTCCGGGAGGGCGGGGGCGGCGGCAGCAGGACGTCGGCGTGGCGGGTGGTCTCGTTGAGGTACGGGTCGACGGCGATCATCAGGTCGAGGGAGCCGAGCGCCGCGTCGAGGCGGTCTCCGTCGGGTGCGGACAGGACGGGGTTGGAGGCGACGGTGATCAGCGCCCGGATACGGCCCTCCCCCGGGGTCTCGATCTCCTCGGCGAGCGCGACCATCGGCAACTCCCCCTTGACCTCGGGGTGGTGCGAGACCCGGCTGTGCCGGCGGCCGAGGGCGAAGCCCCTGCCGGGTCCCGCGGGGCGCGGGGCGGGCGCGGTGGCGGAGAGCGGGAAGAGTGCGCCGCCGGGCCGGTCGAGGTTGCCGGTGAGGATGTTGAGGACGTCGACGAGCCAGTTGGCTAGGGTGCCGTACGCCACGGTGGAGCTGCCCATCCGCCCGTAGACGGCGGCGGTGGGTGCGGCGGCGAGCTCCCGGGCGAGCGCGCGGATGGTGTCCGCGTCCACGTCGCAGGCGTCGGCGACCGCCTCGGGGCTGAACTCCCGTACCGCCGTCCGTACCTCCTCGACCCCCTCCACATGGGCGGCGAGCGGGCCGAGGTCGGTGAGCCCCTCCTCGAAGAGGGTGTGGACGAGCGCGGCGAGGAGGAACGCGTCGGCGCCGGGGCGGATGGCGACGTGCCGGTCGGCGACGCGTGCGGTGCGGGTGCGCCGGGGGTCGACGACGGTGAGGGTGCCGCCGCGCCGACGCAGCGCCTTGAGCCTGCCGGGGAAGTCGGGGGCGGTGCACAGGCTTCCGTTGGAGTCCAGCGGGTTGGCTCCGAGGATCAGCAGGTGATCGGTGCGGTCCAGGTCCGGCACGGGGATCGCGAAGGCGTCTCCGAACAGCAGGCCGCTGGAGACGTGCTTGGGCATCTGGTCGATCGTCGACGCCGTGAAGAGGTTCCGTGTGCTCAACGCGCCGATCAGCAGGGGCGGGTAGAGGGCGCCGGCGATCGTGTGCACATTGGGGTTGCCCAGGACGATACCCACGGCATCCGGCCCGTACTCCTCGATCAGCGGACGGATTCTCGCCGCGATCGTGTCGAAGGCCTCCTCCCAGGTCGCCTCCTGGAGCCGCCCGTCCTTCCTGACCAGCGGGGTGCGGAGCCGGTCGGGGTCGGCGTCGATGCCGGGGAAGGCGGCCCCCTTGGGGCAGATGAACCCCTGGCTGAACACGTCCTCGCGGTTGCCGCGCGCCCCGGTGACCCGGGGCCCCTCGATCGTCAGGGTCAGTCCGCAGGTCGCCTCACAGAGGGGGCAGATGCGCAGGGCGGTGGACATGGCGTCTCCCTGGAGCAGCGTCGGGTCGGGACCGGGGCGTCGGCCCGCCGCGAGCATACCGACCGGTAGGCACGTCCGGGAGTGCTACGACAGGGAGGGCGAGAGATAGGCGTGAAGGAGTTGCCGGGTCTCGTCGATGACGGCCGGGTCGCCCTCCGGGGCGGCCCGGAAGGCGAGCCGGACGAGCGTGTCGGCCGTCTCGACACCGACCCGGACCTTGCGTCGCAGCGTCTCGTCGGCGGGCCGGCCGAGGTGGGCGGCGAGCAGCCCGCAGATCCGCTCGGCCACCAGGCCGTTGGGGTCCTCGCCGGGCTCCTCGGCGGCGGGCACGCCGAAGTCGACGAGGGCGAAGCCGGGGACGGTCCGCTTCATGGCGATGAACTCGTCGAGGACACCGTCGATGGCCGCGTGGGGGTCGGGGTCGGCGGTGGCGTCGAGGTGGGCGGCGATCCGCTCGGCGTACCGGTCGAGGTTCCGGTGGGCGAGCGCGGCGACCATGGCCCGCTTGTTGTCGAAGAAGCGGTAGACGGAGCCGATGGGGACTCCCGCGCGGGCTGCGACGGCGCGGGTGCTCAGCTGCTCGTAGCCGGTCTCGTCGAGCAGTTCGGCGCAGGTGTCGAGGATCCGGGCGAGCCGCTCGGCGCTCCGCTGCTGCACGGGGGCCCGGCGCAGCGTGGACGGGGTCTGGGCGTGGGACTGGGGCACGGGGTCCATGATGCCGCTCCGGCCGTCCCGCCGGGCCCGGCGGGACGGGTCAGGCGGGACGGGTCAGGCGGGACGGGTCAGGCGGGACGGGTCAGGCGATCAGCAGGCCGATGCCGCCGAGGGTATACGCGATCATCAGCGCGAACAGTGGGAGTTGGCCGGCGACCGCGCGGTCGGGCGGGAAGAGGCGCACGGACCGGTCGTGGGCGGCGACGACACCGAGGACGTGGCCGGTGACGATCGCGGCGACCTGAAGCGTCGCGAGGCCGCCGGGCCCCAGGAACGGGGCGGGTGCGAGGGCGTTGTCAGTGCCCCCTGCCATCATGACTGCACGTGTTCCTTCGGTGACGAAGAGTGAGAAGTAGTGGGCCACGAGATAGCCGAGGGCGATGGGCAGGAGCGAGTGGGCGAAGGAGGTGAGCGGGGTGGTGAGGGTGCGGTTCATCAGACGGAGGGCGCCCGCGCAGAGTCCGTAGCAGGCGGCGACGAGGGCGACGGCGGCGAGCAGGCCGAGCGTGGCGGTGGGGACGGGGCCGAGGGGTGAGGTCTGGAGGGTGGTGATCCAACGGGGGTTGTCGGAGAGGCCGTCGTAGGCGGTGGAGCCGAGGAGGACGCAGACGGTGGCGACGAGACCGGGGGTCTGCGGGGTGGCGTCGAGGCCGTGGAAGGGGGAGCGCAGGACGAGCCGCCCGTCGGCGCGGCGGCCGAGCGGGGAGAGCCGGGCGAGAAGGGAGGAGTAGACCTCGAAGGGGTCGGCGTGGGCGAACCACCGGTCGCCGTGGCGGGCTGCACCGATGAGCTGGACGCCGGCGTGGAGGGCGAGGGCGGCCAGGAGGGTGGTGGAGGAGGTGTTGTCGGGGGCGACGAGTTCGAGCCAGGTGAAGAGGAGGAGGCCGAGGGCGGCCGGGCGGATGCCGAGGGCGGCGGGCAGCGGACGGGGGTTCCGCGGCGGGTGCAGGGAGTGGACGGCGCGCAGGGGGTTGAGGAGGCGCCAGGCGGGACCCAGGAGGAGGGAGGCGGGGACGAGTCCGACCCAGAGCAGGACGTAGAGGGCGCCGGGCGCGGGGTTGCGGTCGGGGTCGTCCGGACCGAGAAGGAGGTGGAGGAGGAAGACGAGGGCGGCGACGGCGCCGAGGAGCCGGAGCGCGGTGCGGGTGGCGGGGGCGTCGGCGACCCGTTGGAGGACGGTGGGGAGCGGGCGGCCCGAAAGGTCGCCGCGGAAGCGGGAGGAGGACCAGAGCAGTCCGAGGGCGAGAAAGGAGATGAAGAGCGCGGCGAAGGCGCCCGCGTAGGCGTAGAAGGGCGAGAGGGGCAGGTCGTGCCGGGAGCCCACGCCGTGGGCGAGCGGAAGGCCGAGACCGATGCCGGGCTCGGGGGTGAGGGCGTGAACCTGCTGGGCGTGGGCGTGGGCGAGCGGTGCGGCCTGGGTGAGCGTGCCGGTCATCGGACGACGAGTTGGGTCAGCAGAAGTCCGGACTCGTGGGTCTCGACCTCGAAGAGGCCGGTGCGGTCCGCGGTGAGCGTGAGGGTGGCGGGGGTGCCGGGAGAGAGGGGGAGTTCGCGGTCGTAGCCGTGCACGTGGAGGGTGTCGGCGCGGTCGCTGGTGACACGGAGGGTGAGGCGTTCACCCTTCTTCAACTCGACGCGGGAGGGGGGTGGTTGGACGGTCGATCCGGAGACGGTGATGTCGACGGTGCGTCCGGTGGCGGTAGGCCGGGGTTTCGGTGCCGGGCTCGGGGGCGCGGCGCCGTCCAGGCGGACGGTGGCCTGGACGGGAGCGCCGGCGACGGCCCAGGCGGTGTGGTCGTCGGCGTGGAGGCGGACGGTGAGGGTACGGGTGCCGGCCGGTACGTACCCCCACGGGCTGTAGAGGCGGCCGGCCTCGCGGCCGTCGATCAGGAGGCGGGCGTGGCCGCGGCCCGGGAGGGCCGCGCCGCCGGCGCTCTCGGGGGTGAAACGGAACCTCTCCACCGTGAGGTGGACGTTCCAGCCGCCCTCGGCGTCGGGGCGGGTCTCGACGCGGACGGCGGGCGCCTCCGCCGCGGGGAGTTCGCGGAGCCGGTGCCCGCTCTCGTCCCGCGCGGTGAGCAGGGTTCCGGTGCTTCCGGTGGCCTCCTCGTGGCTGGTGCCGGGCTTGTGGTGGGTGGTGGCCCGGCCGCCGCAGCCGGTGAGGAGCAGGGCGGCGGCCAGGACGGCGGCCAGGGCCGCGACGAGCGGTGGGGCGAGGGGCGGGGCAAGGGGCTTGTCGAGGGGCGGGCGGGTGACGCCGGCACGGGGCCGCCTCATGCCGTGGCCTCGCCGTGCGGGCGGCGCTCCGCCGGGGTGACGCCCGCCCCGGGGGCGGCCGCGCCGGGGGCATCTCCGGAGGCCGCGCCGGGGGCCGTACCCACCCGTGGTCCCGCCTCGGGGCCGGGCCCCGGTGCGGGGTCCGACGGGACCGGGGTCGGGTCCGACCGGACCGGGGTCGGGTCCGACGGGACCGGGCCGCGGGCTCCTGCGGCCACGACCGCCCACAGCACCCAGATCACGCCCAGCAGCAGGCGGAGCCAGGCGGGGCTCAGGGGGATGCCGGGGACCATCAGGATCGCCTTGTCGAAGGCGTCGAGGAGGGTGAGGGCGCCGAGGACCACGGTGGTCCAGGCGAGGACGGGGCGGGTGGGCCGCAGGGCGAGACCGAGGAGGGTCCACCAGACGCCGGTGAGGAGCAGGGCGAGGGCCGGGACGACGGTCGGGGTGAGGGCGAGGGTCGAGCCGGCGACGTCGAGGGCGAGGCCCGCGAGGCCGATGAGGGTGGCGGCGCCCGCGAGGCGGTTGCCGCGCAGGCGGCGCCACCAGAGGGCGAAGCCGGCCAGGGCGAGGACGAGGGAGCTGCCGAGGGCGAGCTGGGTCTCGACGCGCTGGAGGCCGCGGGCGCCGTACCAGTCGCAGCCTGCCGGGAGGCGGCGTGCCTGGACGTTGTAGTCGGCGCAGACGAGGAGTTGGGCGAGTTTGACGGGTTCACCGATGAGCCGGTGGGTGCCGCCGGAGACGTCGCCGCGGCGTGCGCCGCAGTCGGGCAGGGCGCCGGGGCTGGCGGCGCCGGTGTCGGACTGCCAGCAGTTGCCGCTGCCCTGGCCGTCCCACCAGACGTCGGTGCGGTTGGGGCGGGTGGCGCCGGACCTGTCGACGCCGAGGTGGTTGTCGGCGTAGCGGTTGTGGTGGGAGGTGTCGGTCTGCTTGCCCCAGGCGGACTCGCCGCGGATGAAGGCGGGGACGGCGCTGAGGTAGAAGGCGGCGCGCTGGTGGCCGTAGACCCAGTTGTTCTCGTAGAGGTTCCAGTTGCCGCCGGCGGTGATGATGCCGGTGCCGGGGGGCATGGAGATCTGGGGGCAGACGACGCCCTGTTCGTAGCCGCGCTCGACGGGCGGCTTGGCGCAGGTGCCGTCGGCGACGTACGGGTAGTAGTTCTGGTTGTTGTCGTGGATCAGGTTGCGTTCGAAGCGGGCGTGGTTCTGCGGCAGTCCGGGGTGGCCGGGGAAGGCGGAGTCCATGGAGGCGCCGCCCATGTTGTGGTCGAACTCGTTGTCGTGGACCCAGACGGAGTCTCCGGCGGTGCCGGAGTAGCCGACCATGTTGTGGTGGCTGCGGCAGCCGGTGATCTCGATGGAGTAGCGGGGGACGTCGTAGCCGCGGCCGTCGTTGATGTCGGAGGCCGAGCCGGGGTAGATGCCGGAGTCGCCGTTGCCGTAGGACTCGCAGTTCTTGTAGAGCCCGTGGTCGGAGGCGAAGGTGAGGAAGCCGTACTCGTCGTTCCAGCGGGTGAGGACGTCGTCGATGACGAAGCCGTCGGCGGCGAGCACGTACAGCGAGTTGAACGTGGTGCGCTGGGCGGTGAAGTTGCGGAAGTAGACGCCGTCGCTGCCGTCGGCCCGCAGCGCGTTGAGCTTCCGGTACTTGGCGTCGATGACGACGTCGAGGCGGGAGGCTCCGGTGCCCTCGATCTGGAGGTTCTTCTTGCCGAGGATGGCGACGAGGTTCTGGTTGTGCGGGCACCGCCGCTGCTGCTCGTAGCTGAGGATCTGGTAGCCGAGCGAGGACTTGGGCGCGTCGAGCGTGGCGCAGGCTCCGGTGGGCGGGGGCAGCGAGGGCTCCTCCTCGTACAGGCCGGGGAGGATCGCGATGGTCATGCCGGGCCGGTCGACGGCGTCGACGGCCTGCTGGAGGTGGCGGTAGCCCTCGCGGGCGCAGCGCTCGTGGAGGGCGCGGTTGCGGGCCTTGAGGGGGTCCGGAAAGCCGGAGATCCGGCTTTCGAACGCGGTCCGGTCGGTCTTGCAGACGAGGAGGTCGGGTTCCCCTGTGCGGAGCTTCGGCACGGTGCCGGAGCCGTCGGGGAAGGTGACGGGCCGCTCCTCGTGGGCCTGGGCCCCGGGGGCGGTGAGCAGGGCCGCGGCGAGGGCCGCGAGCACGACCGAGAGCGCGAGGACGAACCTTCGGGTCCAGGACATGCGCGTGAGAGTAGAGCATTGTTCATCTTTTTTGACCCCCTCGCGCAGCACCCGGTTCTCCGGGCGCCTCGCCCACGGAGGCGGGCGCCCCGTTTCGGCCACCGACTCCCGGTGACCCGTTGACGTGAGCCGCGCGGAATCCTACGGTCATGCATAGGATTCCCTTGTGGGCTTCCCTTGTGGGCTCAGGACAGGAGCGGGCGATGACCACGGAGCAGGCCGAGAAGCGCGAGCAGGCCAGGAAGACGGCCGAGGCGCTCGGTTACAGCACCGGTTTCGGCAACGAGCACAGCTCGGAGGCGATCGCCGGCGCACTGCCGCACGGCCGTAACTCACCGCAGCGGGCACCCCTCGGCCTCTACGCCGAGCAGCTCAGCGGCAGTGCGTTCACCGAACCGCGGGCGCACAACCGCCGCTCCTGGCTCTACCGGATCCGCCCCTCCGCGGCGCACCCGCCGTTCACCCGGATCGACAACGGCGACGTGCGCTCCGCGCCCTTCGACGAGACCGTGCCCGACCCCAACCGGCTGCGCTGGAACCCGCTGCCCGACCCGGCCCCCGGCACCGACTGGCTGGCCGGTCTGTGGACCCTCGGCGGCAACGGCGACGCGACCCAGCGGGCCGGCATGGCCGTGCATCTTTACCACGCGAACGCCTCCATGGAGCGGGTCTTCGGCAACGCGGACGGCGAGCTGCTGATCGTCCCGGAGCGCGGCGGCCTCCTCCTCCGCACCGAGCTGGGCCTGCTCGCCGTCCACCCCGGCGAGACGGCGCTGATCCCGCGCGGCGTCCGGTTCCGCGTGGACCTTCTGGACGAGACCGCCCGCGGCTACGTCTGCGAGAACTACGGCGCCCCGTTCCAGCTGCCCGACCTCGGCCCGATCGGCGCCAACGGCCTCGCCAACGCCCGTGACTTCCGGGCCCCGGTCGCCGCCTACGAGGACGTCGAGGGTCCGGTCGAGGTGGTCAACAAGTACTGCGGCAACCTGTGGTCGGCGACGTACGGCCACTCGCCGCTCGATGTCGTCGCCTGGCACGGCAACCACACCCCGTACGTCTACGACCTGCACCGTTTCAATGTCATCGGGACGATCTCGTACGACCACCCCGACCCGTCGATCTTCACGGTCCTCACCTCGCCCTCCGACACCCCGGGGCTCGCGAGCGTGGACTTCGTCGTCTTCGCCCCGCGCTGGCTGGTCGGCGAGGACACCTTCCGGCCGCCGTACTTCCACCGCAACGTGATGAGCGAGTACATGGGTCTCATCGAGGGCGCGTACGACGCGAAGGCGGAGGGCTTCGTGCCCGGGGGCGGCTCGCTGCACAACATGATGTCCGCGCACGGCCCCGACCGGGAGACCTTCGACCGGGCGAGCGCCGCCGAGCTGAAGCCGCAGAAGATCGACGACGGCCTCGCCTTCATGTTCGAGACGCGCTGGCCGGTGACCGCGACCCCGCAGGCCGCGGGCGCCGACCACCTGCAGAACGGCTACGACGACGTATGGCAGGGTCTGGAGCGCCACTTCCGGCCGTAGTGTCTCGGCCGTAAGCCCGTAGCCTTCGTACGGAGAACCCGTGACCGCCTTCGCACCCGACTCGCTGGTCCTGAACCGCAAGCTGCCGCTCTGGTATCAGGTCTCGCAGTCGTTGCGCGCCTCGATACTGGGCCGCACGCCCGACGCCTCCCTGCGGCTGCCCACCGAGGAGCAGCTCGCGGCGCACTACGGCGTCAGTGTGCTCACGATGCGCCAGGCCCTCAAAGAACTCGAGGAGGAGGGCCTGATCAGCCGGCACCGGCGGCGCGGGACCTTCATCGAGCCGGGCGCCCGGCGCTCCACCCCACGCCGGCTGCTCGGCTCGATCGACGCGATCGTGGCCCAGCAGTCGGGCGAGCGGACGACGGTCCTCGGGCACGGCACGGAGGCGGTGCCGGGGGAGCTCGCCGAGCACTTCCCCGACCTCACGGAGATCGTGGCGTACCGGCGGCTGCGACGCGACGGGGAGAGCGGCGAGCCGACCAACTGGGCGGAGAACGCGGTACGTCCCGAGCTCGCCGCCGCGATCGACCCTGCCGATCTGGAGCGCTGGCCGATGACGAAGGTGCTGCGGGACGTCGTCGGGGTGCGGATCAGCCGCATCACGGACACGGTCGAGGCCCGTCTCGCCGACCCGGAGACGGCGGCGCTCCTGGAGGTCCCGCTCCTGTCGCCGATCCTGCACTACACCGGCGTGACCTACGACGCGGACGGAAGGGTCGTCGACGTGGCGCGCATCCGGTACCGCGGCGACCGCTTCTCCTTCACGGTCACGGTCGAAGCCCAGTGACGGGCACGGTGTGCGGTCGGTGAGGGTCGCAGCCGAAGCCCATCGGCAGCCGGCCGGGGTCTCCGGACGGTGGAGACCCACGGACGGCGGTCGTTAGCATGCGGGGCGTGACGGAAGCCCCCGGAGCGAGCAACGCCGATCCGCCTCCCCTCGGCGGCGCCCCCCTCGCCGACCCCGCCCACGCCGACGCAACCCTCGCCGAAGCCGACGCCCACACCCACACCCACACCGACGCGACCGCCGATCTCCCCCTCCTCGACGACCTCATGCCGTGGTCCGTCGCGCCGCTGCGCTTCGGCCGCTCGTGGATCGTGGCGCCGGACGCGCGGACGCTGCGGTCCCGGTGGGACCGTCTGGTGGCCGCCGAGGGGGCCGAGCGGGAGGCCCTGTTCCGCCCCAGCAGGGCGCGGACCCCGTCGACCGCCGTCGCCGCCCTGCCGGGCCAGCGGACCGGGACGGTGCGCTGGGCCCGTGAGCCGGGACCGTGCCCGGAGCCGGTACGGGTCGCGCGCGGGCCGTTCGACGAACAGCTGCTGCTGCCCGACCACCGCCTGATCGACACCGCGCGGCCGGAGCTGTGGCGGGTCGTCGGCGCACCGCAGCTCTTCGCCGTCGAGCAGGGCTACGTGCCCGGGGCGGCCGGACCACCGGTCCTGGTGACGGCCGCGCTGCCCGAGGGCCGCTCCCCCGCGGGCCGACCGGGCCGGATCCGTCCGCTGTTCCGGCGCCCCGGGGGCCTGGAACCGAACCTCGCCCCCGGTCTTCTCGGCTTCCTCGGCGAGCGGTACGGGCACGAGGTCGACGCCCTGGAGTGGCTCGCGTGGACGGTGGCGGCGGCCCGCCCCTCCCCCGCCGGATGCCGGGTGCCGCTCCCGGAGGACCCGGAGGTCTGGGCGGCGGGTGTGGCGCTCGGCCGGGACCTCGTCGACCTTCAGGTGCGGGGTGCGCTGACGGGGACGAAGCCGCGACTGCCGGGCGGGCGCCGTCCGTACGTGCGGGCGGCGGTGCCGGCCCACCCCGGGACGATGACGTACGACGAGGCCGACGAGGCCCTCTGTCTCGGCGAGGGCCGCATCTCGCCCGTACCGGCGGAGGCCTGGGAGTTCGGCGTCGGCGGGGTGCGGGTCCTCGAGCAGTGGTTCGCGCACCGTACCGCCCCGGCGGAGCCCGGCTCGCTCGACGCGATCGGTCCTGCGGCCTGGCCGCAGGAGTGGACCTCGGAACTGCTGGACCTGGTCACGGTGCTGGCGCTGCTCGGCGCACGGGAGCCGGAGCGGGCGGCCCTCGCCTCGGCGGCCCCTACCCCGACCGCGACCGCGACCGCTACCCCGACCCCTACCGCGACCGCGGCGGCCGGGTCCGCGGGCCGGGAGGAGCTGCGGGCGGCGGGCGTCCTGCCGCCGCCGGCCGGGTCCCGCCGCCCCGCCTCCGTGCTCGACCATCAGGAGGAGGGCCCGGAGGGCCAGTTCATGCTGTTGTGACGGGGCCCTCCGGCGGCGCGAACGAGTCGAGGAGGCGCCTGATGGTCAGGGCGAAGATCTCGTCCGGGTCGACGGGGGCGGCGGGGGCCTCGGCGAGCAGTCCGGCGAGGTGCGGGTACCTCCCGCTCGCGACCTGTCCCATGAGATAGGCGCCGCGCACCGCCTGCTCCTCGGCCTCGGACCAGGGAAGTCCGCGGGCCCGCTCGGCGATGGCCTGTTCGTTGGCGACGGTCGCCATCACCGTGCCGTTGACCATGGCGATCAGCTGCATCTTCAGGCCCGGGGGGACGTCGAGCGGGACGAGACAGCCGAGGCACCACTCCAGGAAGCGCAGGGCGTTGGGGCTGAATCCGTAGGCGGTGGTCATCACCCGGGCCAGCCAGGGGTGCCGGTACATGAGCGCGCGGCTCTGGTACGCGATCCCGGTCATGTCGGCGCGCCAGTCGCCGCTCGGTTCCTCGGGGAGCGCGTACTCGCCGCTGACCGCGTCGACCATCAGCTCGTACAGGTCCTCCTTGCGGGGGACGTAGTTGTAGAGCGACATGGTGCCGCAGCCGATCTCGGCGGCGATCCGCCGCATGGAGACCGCGTCGATGCCGTCCGCGTCGGCGATGCGCACGGCGGTGTCCACGATGTCGCGGCGGCTGTACGCCGGTTTCGGGCCTCGGCCCGCGCGTTCGGGCCGCGCCCAGATCACTTCCGGTTCGGCCGCTCGGCCCGCCATGGATCATCACCTCGCCCCCCATCGTAGTTACGTACGCCGTACGTAGTGCGATATGGTCGCGCCATGACGACTACGTACGCTGTACTTAGTGAGGGTCTGCAGAAGCGATTCGGCGATGTCCACGCCCTTCGCGGCCTCGACCTCGCCGTCCCCGAGGGCTCGGTCTGCGGCGTCCTCGGCCCCAACGGCGCCGGAAAGACCACCGCCGTCCGCGTCCTGACGACCCTGGTGAAGCCCGACGCGGGAAGCGCGCTGGTGGCCGGCCACGACGTGGTGCGCGACCCGGCGGGGGTACGGAAGCGGATCGCGGTCACCGGGCAGTACGCCTCCGTCGACGGCGACCTGACCGGCGCCGAGAACCTGCGGCTCTTCGCGCGCCTGCTCCGCGCCCCGCGCGCCCGCGCCGACGAACTCCTGGAGCAGTTCGGCCTCACGGCGGCCGCCGGGCGCCCCGCCCGCACCTACTCCGGCGGCATGCGGCGCCGGCTCGACCTGGCCGCGAGCCTGCTCGTACCGCCGCGGGTCCTCTTCCTCGACGAGCCGACGACCGGGCTCGACCCGCACAGCCGGAACGGGATCTGGGACGCCGTACGGGGGTTGGCGTCCCGGGGCACCACCGTGCTGCTGACCACGCAGTACCTGGAGGAGGCCGACCAGCTCGCCGACGACATCGTCCTGATCGACGAGGGACGCGTGGCCCAGCGCGGCACCCCGGCCGAACTCAAGGCGCTCGTCGGCAGCTACGCCGAGGTCGTCGTCGCCGACCCCTCGGCCCTCGAAGCGGCCGCGGCCGTCCTCGACCGGCTGACCGGCTCGGCCCCGGTCCTGGACGCCGAGCACCGCACGGTCGGCGCGGTGACCACGGACGGCACGCTCACCCTCCCGCGGATCGTCCGCGAGGTCGACGCGGCCGGGGTCCTCGTCATCGACGCCTCGCTGCGCCCGCCCACCCTCGACGAGGTGTTCCTGCGCCTCACCGACCGGAAGGAACTCGTCGCATGAGCACCGCTCTCGGCCAGGAGCAGGGAACGCGCACCGTGAGCACCGCTCTCGTCCATGACGGGACGGCCGTCCTCGGTCGCCATCTCCTGCGCATCCGGCACGCGCCCGCGATCACCGTGATGACGCAGACGATGCCGATCGTGTTCCTGCTGTTCTTCGGGTACGTGTTCGGCAGCGCGCTCGCCGTGCCGGGCTCCGAGTACCGGGCCCACCTGGTGCCTGGCCTGCTCGTCGCGACCGCGGCCGGAGGCCTGATGACCGGCATGTTCCAGGCCGCCCAGGACGCCCACCGCGGTGTCATGGACCGCTTCAGGACCATGCCCGTGAGCCGGTCCGCCGTCCCGCTCGGACAGGCGCTCGCCGACCTCGTGGCCGGCGCCGTCGGCACGGTGCCGCTCGTCCTGGTCGGGCTCGCCATGGGCTGGCGGATCGAGGGGACGGCGCCGGAGGCCTTGGGCGCCTTCGGCCTGCTGCTGCTCTTCCGCTTCGCGACGACCTGGGTGGGCATCCTGCTCGGCCTCGCCTCGAAGAGCGAGGAGGCCGCGGGTCAGCTGGGCAGCGCCACCTTCATGCTGCCGCTGCTCTCCAACGCGTACATCCCGACGGACGACATGCCGGGCTGGCTGCGCACGGTCGCCGAGTGGAACCCGATCTCGTCGGTCACCACGGCGGTGCGGGTCCTCTTCGGCAACGCGCCCGTCCCGGCGGACGCGGCCTGGCCGGTGGCCCACCCGGTCGCCGGGGCGCTGCTCTGGTCGCTGGGCCTGATCGCCCTCTTCGCCCCGCTCGCGGTCCGCCGCTACACCCGGGGCTGACGATCCGCGGCCGCACCGGGGGTGACATGTCCCCTGGTGACAAGGACCGGCCCCGCAGGGTAGGCACGGCTTTCATGAGCACTCAGCCACTCCCCCTCGAAGGCATCACGGTCGTCGCCGTCGAGCAGGCCGTCGCCGCGCCCTTCGCCACCCGGCAGCTCGCCGACCTCGGCGCCCGCGTCGTCAAGATCGAGCGCCCCGACGGCGGGGACTTCGCCCGGGGGTACGACACGGCCGCCCGGGGCCTCGCCTCCCACTTCGTGTGGTGCAACCGCGGCAAGGAGTCCGTGGCGGTCGACCTCAAGGACCCGCGCGGTCTCGCCCTGGCCCGGCGGATGGTGGCCGGCGCGGACGTCTTCGTGCAGAACCTCGCTCAGGGGGCGGCGGCCCGGCTGGGTCTCGACGCCGCCACGCTCTGCGCCGCGCACCCGCGGCTGATCGCCGTGGACGTCTCCGGATACGGGGCGGAGGGACCGTACGCGCACAAGCGGGCGTACGACATGCTCGTCCAGTGCGAGGCGGGCCTGGTGTCGGTGACCGGGACGCCGGAGCACCCGGTCAAGTCCGGGATCCCGGCGGCGGACATCGCCGCCGGCATGTACGCCTTCTCCGGCGCCCTCGCCGCGCTCGTCCGGCGCGGCACGACCGGCCGGGGCGGCCCGGTGGAGGTCTCCCTGCTCGACTCGCTCGCCGAGTGGATGGGGCACCCGTTGCATTACGGCATGCATGGGGGCACGCCCCCGGCGCGAACGGGGCTCGCGCACGCGGTGATCGCTCCGTACGACGCCTATCCGACGGCGGACGGCGGCCTGGTGCTGCTCTCCGTGCAGAACGACCGGGAGTGGCGCCGGCTCGCCGAGCAGGTCCTCGGCCGGCCCGACCTCGCCGACGCCCCGGGCTTCGCGACGAACACGGCGCGGGTGGCCGGCCGGGCGGCGACGGACGCGGTGGTCGCGGCGGCGCTGGCCCCGCTGACGGCCCCCGAGGCACTTGCCCGGCTCGACGCGGCGGGCATCGCGTGCGCCCGGCTCAACTCGGTCGCGGAGCTCGCGGACCATCCCCAGCTGACGGCCCGTGACCGCTGGAGGGAGGTCGAGTCGCAGGTCGGGGCGCTGCGTTCGCTGCTGCCGCCGATCGTGTTCCCGGACGCGCCGGAGCCGCGCATGGACCGGATCCCGGCTCTCGGGCAGGACACGGACCGGCTCCTCGGGGAGCTCGGGGTGCCGGAGGCCGAGGTGAAGGAGCTGAGGAGCGCGGGTGTGATCGCCTGAGGCCGTACGGGGCCCGGCGCCGCCCCCGGGGTCGCGCGGCTCTCGCGGGGTCGGGCCCGCAGCCGGGTACGACGGAGCGCCGGACGGGCGGGGACACGTCCGGCGACGTCGCAGTCGTGCGGTCAGGCAGTCGTGCAGTCGGAGTCGTACGGGCGACCGGGCGGAAGCGGGCGGGAACCTCGGGGTTGCTCGACCCGGTGCGCCCGACTCCTAGTGGCGCGTTCCGAAGAGGGAGCGGCGCAGGCGGCGGAGCGGGGCGAAGAGCGAGACCCGCGCGCTCCGGCTGCGGTGGCCGTGCACCGGCGCCTCGGGCGTACGCGACGTCAGTTCACGCATCAGCAGCGTCGCCTCGGCCACCTCCCGCTGGGGCACGGCGGGACCGCCGAGCACCGCGAGATGACGGTCGAGCCGCGAACTCGTCGCGCTGCTCCCGCAGGTGATGGCAGGCACTCGCGGCCTGCTGCGCATTGCTATCTGTTCCATGTCACTCCCCACCCGTACAAGGGCACCCGACCCAGGGCAGGTTAACCCTATCGCCCCGCGGTGACACCCGTGTATCCCGGCGGCGGGATTCACGGCACTCGTACGGGGGTTGACGGTCACCGTCCGAATCCATCTGATTCCAGGGCGAGTTGGACAGGATTTCGAACACCTGCCGAACCGTCACGAACCATCCTGCCCTCCCGACCCGCGGACTCGCACATCCGGACCGGTGTGATCTCCACCACCAAGATCGTCCCACTCGTGCCGCCCCTGGACCGGGCGCCACGACACCGGCGGACCGGACAGCACGGCGCCGACGGACCGGGGGCCGGGAGGACACCCCTCGGCTACCGTGGATCCATGACGGTGATCGCGGGTCGTTACCGGCTTCTGGACGTACTCGCCGAAGGGGCGACGGGCACCGTCTGGCGCGCCCTGGACGAGACGGACCGCCACGAGGTGGCCCTCAAGGAGCTCCGGGCCCCGGACGGGCTTCCGGCGGACGACGTCCCCCTCCTGTACGCGCGGCGCGAGCGCGAGGCCCGGGCGGCCGCCCGGATCTCCCATCCCGCCGTCGTACGGGTCCTCGGCGTCGCGACGGAGGACGGTCGGCCCTGGGCCGTCATGGAGCTCGTCCGGGGCCTCACCCTCGCCGAGACGCTGGAGGCGGCCGGGCCGCTGCCGCCGCGCGAGGCCGCCCGCGTCGGGGCGGAGGTCCTGGCCGGGCTGCGGGCGGCGCGGGAGGCGGGCCTCCCGCACCGCGAGGTGGATCCGGAGCACGTCCTCCTCGCCAATGACGGACGGACCGTCGTGACCGGCTTCGGCACGGCTCCGGAGGACGACCCGGGGCCGGCGGCGGAGCTGCGCGCGCTGGGGAGGCTCCTCGGGGCGACGGTGTCGGCGCCGCCGTCGCCGCTGCCCTCGAAGGACGACCGGGCCGGGGAGCTCCGCACCCTGATCGAGGGGCTGTCGCGCGAGGCCCCGGGGCACGCGCCGACGGCGGACCGGGTCGAGCGGGAGCTGCGGCGGGTGGCGACGGGCGGCGCGCGGCCCGCACGGGCGGAGCCGGGCCGGGCCCCGGCGGCGGAACCGTCCGGCGCGGCGCCCGCCGTCCCGGCGGAAGGCGAGCCGGGCCGACGGGTCGGCGGCCCTCACGACAACGACTCCCCCGCCGAGGGGAGTTCGGTGTCGCGCTCCCCTCGGGCGACGTCACCGCGCCGCGCCCACGTCCTGCTCGCCGGACTGATCGGCGCGCTGCTCATCGCGGGAGCCCTGGCGTATCACCTGGTCCGGGACGACGAGCGTGGCGCCGGGCCCGGGCCGGGCGGCGTCACGAGCACCGCTCCGGCCGGCCCCGGCGCCACGGACGGCGCGGGCGGCGGTCCGGTTACACCGCGTTCCTGAAGCTGGGCAGGTAACCGCCGGACTGACCGGCGGCCGTCGGGTGGTAGGACTCCCCGATGTTGAGCCAGTTGACGCTGTGCAGCCAGGCGGAGCCGGAGCAGATCTCGTGTCCGGTGAACGCCGGGACGACGCTGGAGAAGGTGTAGCCGTGGTCCGCCGCGCGCTTGGCGACGGCGGCGTTGAGGTAGTCGGAGGCTCCGTTGATGGCGCGGCGCTCGTTCTCGCTGAGGCCCGCGATACAGCTGCCGCCCAGCTGGTAGAAGCGCGGGTAGCCGAGGACGACCACGTGGGCGGCGGGGGCCTTGTTCCTGATCGCCGTGTAGACGGAGTCGAGCTTGCCGGGCAGCGTCGTGTCGACGTAGCTCTTGGCCTGATTCACACGGCTGATGCAGGTGGCTTCGGACTGCAGCACACAGGTCGTCATGACGTCGGCGAAACCGGCGTCATTTCCCCCGATCGTGACGGAGACCAGGTCGGTGGCGGCCGAGAGGGGACCGAGCTGATTCGCGGTCACATCACCCGTTCGGGCGCCGGAGCAGGCGGTGAACGCGAAGGAGGAGGGGGCGTTCGCGTTCTTCCACAGCACCGGGTACGCCTTCGTGGAGCGCTTGCAGTCGCCGCTGGCGCTGTCGTAACTCCCGGCGCCGACACCGGAGGAGTACGAGTCGCCAAGGGCCACATAGTCGAGTGCGGCGGTCTCGGCGGCCTGGGCGGCGCCCGCCCCGGTGAGGGCGAGGACGGCGCCGAGCAGGAGCGAGGACGATACGGCGGCAAATCGGGACAGTCTCATGGAACCTCCCTGTAGCAGGATCTCTGCGCTACCAGGTAGTAGCATCGGATCCGCCGCACCGGAAGTGTTCATGTCAAAACTGGGGCCGAACGTCACCCGACCCTCCGTCAGCGACCGTCGAGTTTCGGCCACGCACAGCGGGCGGCCGGCAGGCGAACGAAAGAGGACAGGAAGCGGAGGCTCCGGTCCCGCTGGATGATCGAACGAGAACGCGAACACATTCACACAACAAAGCACAGAAGTCTGATCCCGCATCACTGTTCTCTGCACGCAAACGGATTGACCGAATCCGATCGGGACGGTTGCACATCTGACCGTCGAAGCTTCGCCAAACTACGGAAAAGCGGGCCGCAGATCAGGGACTTGCCATACAGTCCCATTCATCAATACCGTCGTACATCTCACCCGCACCGATCCATCACGCACAGCGGCTCAGGGGAGGGCTCTAGCGTCGCTGATGGTCCCGGTGCGGGGCGCGGTAGGGGGGTGCCGTGCTCGGTGTTCGAATGTGCGCCGAGTCGCGGGTACCGCGCGGCCAGACATGCCAACTCGCCGTTTCCGCAAGGAGATCGTTTCCGCGTGGGCGGTGGCGAGAACCCCCCTTTCGAACCGGACACACCATCGGACCGCCCAAGGGGTGGGCGGCCCACCGGACGAGAGGGAAATCAGACCCATGAGCTCGTTCCTGCGCCCATCCGCCTCGGGCCAAGAATTGACCGAGCCGAGTCGAATAGCCGCCCAGTACCGGGCCATCACCTCGCATCTGGCGATCACTCCGCCGGTGAGTGTCGTCATTCCCGCGATGAACGAAGCCGAAAATCTTCCGTACGTGTTCAAGACACTGCCGGACTGGATTCACGAAGTCGTCCTCGTCGACGGAAATTCCACGGACAACACGGTGGATGTCGCCCGTGAACTCTGGCCGGACGTCAAGGTCGTCAAGCAGGTCGGCAAGGGCAAGGGCGACGCGCTGATCAGCGGCTTCGCAGCCTGCACCGGCGACATCATCGTCATGGTCGACGCGGACGGCTCGGCCGACGGCCAGGAGATCGTCTCGTACGTCTCCGCCCTCGTCGGCGGTGCCGATTTCGCCAAGGGCTCCCGTTTCGCCAACGGAGGCGGCACGGACGACATGACGACCATTCGCAGACTGGGCAACTGGGCCCTCTGCTCGCTCGTCAACCGCAAGTTCGGCGCCCGGTACACCGACCTCTGCTACGGCTACAACGCCTTCTGGCGGCACTGCCTCGACAAGATCACCCTCGACTGCACCGGCTTCGAGATAGAGACCCTCATCAACATCAGGGTCGTCACGGCCGGCCTCAAGGTGCAGGAGGTGCCGAGCCACGAATACAACCGCATCCACGGCGTCAGCAACCTCAACGCCGTGCGCGACGGCATCCGGGTCCTGAAGGTCATCCTCAAGGAGAAGGCCGTCAGCAAGGCGGCCCGCCGCCGGCCGGCCCCGTTCTCGGTCAACGTGCCCCGGGGAGAGGCGTCTTGAACGACCGCACGTCCCCGCACGGCTTCTCGGTGGTGATCTGCGTCTACACGGAGGACCGGTGGGAGGACATCCTCGCCGCCGTCGACTCCGTACGGAAGCAGTCGCTGCCCGCCCTGGAGACCCTGCTCGTGGTCGACCACAACGAGCGGCTCCTCTCCCGGCTGACCGAGGAGTACGCGGAACAGCGGCTCACCGAGGAGGTGCGGGTGCTCGCCAACGCGGGCCCCCGCGGCCTCTCCGCCGGCCGCAACACCGGAATCGCCGCCGCCCGCGGCGAGTTCGTGGCCTTCCTCGACGACGACGCCGTCGCCGAGCGGGACTGGCTCCACCACTTCTCGGCGGCCTACGACGACCCGCGCGTCATGGCCGTCGGCGGCCGGACACTGCCCTCCTGGGCCTCCGGCCGCCGCCCCGCCTGGTTTCCCGAGGAGTTCGACTGGGTCGTCGGCTGTACGTACCTGGGCCTGCCCCCGGGACGTGTCCCGGTGCGCAACGTGCTCGGCGGCAACGCCTCCTTCCGCCGTACGGCCTTCGACGCGGCCGGCGGATTCGCCACCGGCATCGGGCGGGACGGCGACCGGCGGCCCCTCGGCGGCGAGGAGACCGAGCTGTGCATCCGGCTCTCCCAGGCCCTGCCCGAGGCGATCCTGCTCATCGACGACCGGGCGGTCATCCACCACAAGGTGCCCGCCGTCCGCGAACGCTTCGGCTACTTCCGCACCCGGGTCTACGCCGAGGGACTCTCGAAGGCGCTCGTCGCCCGGAGCGTCGGCGCACAGAAGGGCCTGGAGTCCGAACGCCGTTACACCACAAGGGTGTTGCCCGCCGGAGTGCTGCGCGGGATGCGCGACGCCCTGCGCGGGCGCTCCGGCGGCGCGGGCCGCGCCGGGGCGATCGTCACCGGGGTGACGGTCGCGGCCGGTGGGTACGCGCTGGGGACGCTGCGGGCCCGGAGGAGCGGAACGACGTTCTCCTGGGGGCCGATCGAGCGTCAGGTCCCCGGGCCGACCACGGCCGAGGCCGGAGCCACGGCCGGAACCGGGACCGGGAACGAGGCCGGGAACGAGGCCGGGAACGAGGCCGCTGCCGGCGCCGGAACCGGCGAGGCGGTACGGGCAGAGGCCGCGGCGTCCGAGGGAGGGGCCCGGTGACCCACACCACCGCCTTCCCCGACACCACCGCATCCCCCGACGCCGGCGACATCACGGACGGCGTCGACGGCACCGCCGCCGTGCCCGTCCCCATCCTCATGTACCACGCCGTCGACCCCGACCCCGCCCCCGCGACCCTCGGGCTCTCCGTCACCCCCGAGGCCTTCGCGGCGCAGATGGACGTGGTCGCCGAGCGCGGATTCACACCGCTGACCACCGCCGCGCTCGCCGCCGCCTGGCGCACCGGCGGCCCGCTGCCCGCGCGGCCGCTCCTCGTCACCTTCGACGACGGGTACGAGGGCGTCCACCGATACGCCCTCCCCGTGCTCGCCGAGCACTCCTTCGCGAGCACCGTCTTCGTCTCCACCGGCTGGCTGCGCGGAAGGCACGAGACGGGCGGCGCGCTCGACACCATGCTCGACTGGGCGCAGGTACGGGAACTCGCCGACGCGGGCACGGAGATCGGCGGGCACAGCCACACCCACCCCCAGCTGGACCAACTCGACGCGGGAAGGCTCCGGTTCGAGACGCTGCGCTGCCGGGAGATCGTCGGCGAGGAGCTCGGGACGGCACCGGTCTCCTTCGCGTACCCGTACGGATACTCCAGCCGGCGGGTCCGCCGTACGGTCCGGGAGGCCGGGTTCACCCAGGCGCTCGCCGTCGGCAACGCGCTGGCCAGACGCCGCCAGGGGCCGTTCGCCCTGGAGCGGGTGACCGTGCGCCGGTCCACCGGCGTCGAGGAGTTCACCCGGCTCGTGGAGGGGCGGGCGATCGCCCGTACCTTCGCGGCGGACCGGGTCATGACGAAGGGGTACGCGCTCGCGCGGCGCGCCCGGGGCGCGGCGCGGGGTCACTGGATCTGAGCCCCAGGTCCGGCTCCGGGAGGCGGGCGTCCGAGGAATCGTCCCGTTCAAAACCCGGTGCACGGAATGCCCGGTTGCCCGATCATGGGCGCATGGCTGACACCCCACCGGTACCGTCCGAGCCGCAGCGGGCGCTGCCGATCCGGCTCACGCTCGACGACAGCGACTCGCCCGCGGACGTCGTGGACGCGCTGTTCCTCGGCCGCTTCGCGACCGGGGAACAGCCCCATTCGCACAGCACCACCGTGGACCGGGTCAGGGCCGAGGCGACCCTCCTTCCCGCCGGCGCCACCGTGCTGCGGGCCGCGAAGGACGACGACCGCAGCGCCGTGCTCGCCGAGGGCGAGGGGTGGACGCTGCTGATCTCCCGCTGGAACCGGGGCGCCGACGTGACCGTGACGGCCGCCGACGCCGAGCTCGCCGAGCGGGTCCTGAAGGAGGCGACCGACGGGGCCGAGGACGAGCCGGAACCCCAGCCGGAGAACGTGACGATGGGGTTCTGGTACGTGTCCCCGCGCCGTGGCCCGTACCGGACGACCCGGCAGATCAGCGCCGGGACCTGGGACGAGGTCCGGCCCAACTACTCGGCTTCGGTCGCCGAGTCGATGGACCGGCTGATGCAGGTGACGCCCGAGTCGATCTCCGGCCGCCTCCTGCTGCTGCACGGCCCTCCCGGCACGGGCAAGACGTCCGCGCTGCGCACCCTGGCACGGTCGTGGCGTGACTGGTGCCAGGTGGACTGCGTCCTCGATCCCGAGCGGCTCTTCAACGACGTCGGCTATCTGATGGACATCGCCATCGGGGAGGACGAGGGCACGGCGAAGGGGCGCTGGCGGCTGCTGCTCCTGGAGGACTGCGACGAGCTGATCCGGGGCGAGGCGAAGCACACGGCGGGTCAGGCCCTGTCGCGGCTGCTCAACCTGACGGACGGTCTGCTCGGCCAGGGGCGCAACGTCCTCGTCGGCGTCACCACCAACGAGGACCTGGAGCGGCTCCACCCGGCCGTGGTCCGGCCGGGCCGCTGCCTGGCCCGGATCGAGGTGGGACCGCTGAGCAGGGCCGAGTCCGTGGAGTGGCTGGGGCGCACGGAGGACGTACCGCGCGAGGGCGCGACGCTGGCGGAGCTGTTCGCCCTGCGCCGCGGCACGCCCCCGGCGGACTTCCCGGAACCCCGCACCGCGGGGGCGGGCCTGTACCTGTAGGTCCTTCGCCTGGGGCTCTCAGCTGTCGTAGGCGGCGCGCAGCGCCTCGTTGAGCGCCGCCTCCGCCGCCTCGCGGCTGAGGCCGAGACGGCGGGCCTCCTCGGCGTACTGGGCGGCGGCGGTGGCGGCCCGGCGGGTGGCCGCGTCGCCTGCGGCGGCGACGAAGGTGCCGTGACGTCCGCGCGTCTCGATCACCCCGTCCGCCTCCAGTGCCTTGTACGCCTTGGCGACCGTGTTCGCGGCGAGGCCCAGCTGCTCCGCGAGTCCTCGTACCGTCGGCAGCTTGTACCCGACCGGCAGTCTGCCCGACCGGGCCCGCTCCGAGATCTGGGCCCGCAGTTGTTCGTACGGAGCGGTGGTGGATTCGTGGTCCACGGCGATGGTGAGTGTCACCCCGCCGATTCTGCCCCCACCCCACCTGAAAATGGGAGGCGGCGGTGCGTCCCCGACCCGTAGCGTGCGGCGACATGACTGTGATCTCGCGTGATGTGCGGGCGGAGGACGCCGAGGGTTTCGCCCGGGTGCGCCGGGCCGCACTCCCCTACATGCTCGCCACCGCCGAGCAGCTCGTCTTCGACTGGGCGCGCGCCCACCCGGACAGCCACTACCGTCCGCTCGTCGCCGTGACCGAGGCGGGCGAGATCATCGGGACCGCCCAGGTCGGCATCGCGCACGACGCGGCGGAGCCCGGAATCGGCTACGCGAACGTGTACGTGGACCCCGCGTATCCGGGGCGCGGTGCGGGGACGCTGCTGCTGCGCGCCGCCGAGGAGCACCTGGCCGAGTGGGGCGCGCGGACCGTGTACAGCTGGGCCCTGGACGCGCCGGAGAACCTCGCCTGGGCCGCGCGACGGGGGTACTCCCCCAGCCGTTCCGCGTACTTCCTCCGGCTCGACCTCACGACCGCCGAGCTGCCGCCGCTGCAGGCGCCGCCGGCCGGTGTCGAGCTGCTCACGGCCGAGGACTTCGCGGCCGACCCCAGGCCGCTCTTCGAGCTGGACGCGCTGACGTCGGCCGACGAGCCGGGCGACGTCGGGGTCGAGATGGACGACTTCGCGCACTGGCGGGCGACGACCTGGGAGCATCCGCTGCTCGACCGCGCACTGACGACGGTCGCGGTGGTGGACGGCGTACCGGCGGCGTTCAGCGCGGCGCAGACGGACGGTCTGGGCCGGTACAACTCGGGGATGACCGGCACCGCGCCGGCGTTCCGGGGGCGCGGGCTCGCCAAGCTCGCCAAGAACACATCGCTGCACCGGGCCCGGGCGGCGGGCTGCACGGAGGCGTTCACCGGGAACGACACCGGGAACGAGCCGATGCTGGCGATCAACAAGTGGTTCGGTTACGAGGTCGGAGCGCGGGAGGTACGGCATGTCCGGACGATCGGTTGAGGTCACCCTGACGAAGGCGGGCCGGACGAAGATCCGCTATCCGGCGGAGGTGCTCACGGAGGACGGCGCCCGGCTCTCGGTGCGTGCCCCGTGGGCGGCCGACGGGGTACGGGACTTCGGCTTCGTGCGGTTCGAGCCGGGCGATGTCTTCGTGGAGCACTACTGGAGCGACCGCTGGTTCACGGTCAAGGAGGTGTGGTCCGCGGACGGCGCTCTCAAGGGCTGGTACTGCGACATCACCCGGCCGGCCGTGATCGACGGCTCCGGGGTGGTGATCGACGACCTGGACCTGGACCTGTGGGTGTCGGCGGACGGCAGCGAGGTGCTGCGGCTCGACGAGGACGAGTTCGCGGCGAGCGGGCTCGCCGCCTCCGATCCGGAGGCGGCGGCGTGCGCCGTGGTCGCCCTCGACGAGCTCGAGGTACTGGGCCGTGAGGGCCTGATCGAGCTGCTGCGCCGGGCCGGGGCCGACGGGTAGTGGCGTCTGCCCGCCGGGCGGGGCTTCCGGACACGGCCCGGCAGGGCGGTCGGACCTCGGGACGGAGGTCCGGCCTGCGTCAGCGGAGTTCGACGGCCGCTTCCTCGGCGGCGAGGTAGCCGGGTGTCGGGAGGCCCGTCTCGCCGGCCGTGAGCTGCATCAGGGTGGCGCGCACCATGGCCGCGCCGGGCCGGTAGGCGGGTTCCTTCACGACGGAGGTGTTGACCCACTCGTGGAGGTGCCCGTCGCAGACGGCCTGGGTGCCGCCGATCCCGGCGGAACGGTTCCCTTGCACGAGGGTGGAGCTGACGAAGACGGGGCCGGCGCTGTCGTCGAGGCAGCGGTACATGCCGGAGAGTGTGATCGTGCTGTCGTCGCCGACGGTTCCGTAGTCGTAGACGGAGAGGTCGTCGGCGCCGCTGTCGAGCGCCTGCCCGTTCAGCGCGGGGCCGTCCGGGACGGGCCCGGCGGAGAAGCCGTCGGGCCCTTCCGCGTGGGCGAGTGGGGCGACGACGGCGGAGGCGAGCAGGACGCCTGCGGCGAGGACGAGTCGGACGCGCATGAGCGGGGTCCCTTCGGGGTGGGGGGAAGGTACTGCCCGCCAGGGATACCGGATCCGGCCGCATTGTGGCCAAAACTCACCCAACTGGGGGCGAGTTGAGCAACTTTCGGTAGTGAATACGGTCGTACGGTCCGTCCACACGGCGCTCGACGACCTCGTAGCCGTACCGCTCGTAGACCTTCTGGTTCTCCCACATCATCGCGTTGGTCAGCAGCCTGACCTCCGGAAGCCCGAGCTCGCGCGCCCGGGACTCCACGAAGCCGAGCAGCCGACGGCCCAGGCCGGTGCCCTGGGCGTCGGGGTGGACGGCGACGTTGTCGAGGTAGAGGTGGTCCGCCTCGGTCCTGAGGACCACGAGGCCGACCACCGGGTCACCGGCGACGAACACCCTCCCGGCGGCCACGTCCGCCGCGTGGTCCGCCTCCATCGGCGCCGGTACGACACCGATGCGGTCGATGTAGTGGTGATAGGCCGCGTCGGTCACGGCCTTCACCCTCGGGACGTCGGAGCTCGTCGCACGACGGATGTCCTGTGTCATGCCGACACGTTACGACGCCGGACGACCACCTTCCTCAGCAGCGGCCAGGCAAGCAGGAGGACGACGACCGCGTACACGGTGATCGAGAAGGGCGTGTTCACCAGACCGGCCACCGAACCGTCGCTGATCTGCAGGGCGCGGCGCAGCTGCTGTTCGGCGGCCGGGCCGAGGATGACCCCGATGACGGCCGGCAGCACCGGGAGTCCGTACCTCCGCATGCCGAGTCCGATCAGGCCGACGACCAGCAGGATGACCAGGTCGAGGGCCTCGCCCCCGACCGCGTACGCACCGACGGCGGCGAAGAAGAGGATGCCGGCGTAGAGGTACGGGCGCGGGATGCGCAGCAGCTTCGCCCAGACCGGGGCGAGCGGCAGGTTGAGCGCCAGCAGCAGCACCATGCCGACGAACAGCGAGGCGATGAGCCCCCACACCAGCTCGGGCTCCCGCTCGAAGAGCAGCGGACCCGGCTGGATGCCGTACTGCTGGAACGCGGCCAGCATCACGGCGGCGACGGCGGTCGTCGGCAGCCCGAGGGTCAGCATCGAGACGAGCGTCCCGGCCGCCGACGCCGAGGCCGCCGACTCGGGTCCTGCCACCCCCTCGATGGCGCCCTTGCCGAACTCTCCCCTGTGCTTCGAGAGCCGCTTCTCCGTCACGTACGACAGGAAGGTCGGGATCTCCGCGCCGCCGGCCGGGATCGCGCCGAACGGGAACCCGATGAAGGGGCCGCGCAGCCAGGACTTCCAGGTGCGCCTCACATCGGCCCCGCCCAGCCAGGGACGGCCGACCGGAATGGCCTCCCCCGTCGTGCGGCGCAGGTGCGCCGCTACCCAGAGGGCCTCGCCGATGGCGAAGAGTCCGACCGCGACGATGACGACGTCGACGCCGTCGGCGAGCTGGAGCGAACCGAAGGTGAGGCGCTGCTGCCCGGTCATCTGGTCGAGGCCGACCAGACCGATCGTGAGGCCGATGAGGAGGGAGGCGAGACCGCGGATGCGGGAGGAGCCGAGGACCGAGGTCACCGCGATGAAGGCGAGGACCATCAGCGCGAGGTAGTCGGGGGCGCCGATGTCGACGGCGAGCGCGGCGACCGTCGGGGCGAGGACGACGAGCAGGATCGTGCCGATCATGCCGCCGGCGAAGTGACCGATGGCGGCCGCGGCGAGCGCCTGCGCGCCCCGGCCCGCCTTGGCCATCGGATTGCCCTCGATGGCGGCGACGACGGCGGCGCTCTCCCCGGGGGTGTTGAGGAGGATCGAGGTGGTGGAGCCGCCGAACATCGCGCCGTAGTAGATGCCGGCGAACATGATGAACGCGCCGGTCGGTTCGAGGCCGTACGTCACCGGGAGCAGCAGGGCCACGGCCATGGCGGGGCCGATGCCGGGCAGGACGCCGATCGCGGTGCCGAGGAGCACGCCGATGGCGGCCCACAGCAGGTTCATCGGGGTGAGGGCGGTGCCGAAGCCGTCGATGAGGGAGTTCAGGGAATCCATGGGTCAGATCACTCCCATCAGCGGACCGCCGGGCAGCGGGACGCCGAGCAGCGTGTCGAAGACGACGTAGGTCAGGAGCGAGAGGGCGGCCGCGATCAGCGGGTCGCGGTGGAAGTGGCGGCTGCCGAGGGCGTACGCCGCGCCCCAGAAGAGGAGCGCTCCGGCGACGGGGAAGCCGACGGGGCCGATGAGGACGGCGAAGGCGAGGAAGACACCGGCGAGGAGCAGGACCGTGCGCCAGTCGGCGGGTTCCGTCAGGTCGACGTCCTCACCGGCCTCTGCCTCGCCGCGGCCGCCGCGCAGGACGTCGACGGAGAGGAGGACGGCGACGACGAGGAGCCCGCAGCCGACCACGAGGGGAACGGTGGCGGGGCCGACGGGACCGCGGCCGGCGAGGTCTGCGTCGAGGCTGAGGGCGTCGGTGAGGACGAGCACGCCGAGGAGGAACAGCAGGACGCCGACGCCGAGTTCGGACCGCTCGCGCCACCAGGAGGCGAAGCCGGCGGTCCTGCCGCCGGCGGTCGGGGTGCTGTCGGATCGGGTGCTCACAGGCCGAGCTCCTTCAGTACGGAGCCGACGCGGCGGTCCTGCTCGGCGAGGAAGGTGCCGAACTCCTCGCCGGGCAGGAAGGCGTCGTCCCAGCCGTGGGTCCTCAGCGACTCGCGCCACTGCGGGGAGTCGTGCAGCTCGGTCACCAGGGTGACGAGCTTCTCGCGCTCGGCGTCGGAGAGCCCGGGCGGGGCGACGATGCCGCGCCAATTGGTGAACTCGGTGTCGAGGCCCGCCTCGCGGAGGGTGGGGGCGTCGAGGCCGGGGACGCGCTTCGGTCCCGTGACGGCGAGCAGACGCAGTTCCCCCGCCTTGATCTGGTCGAGGTACTCGCCGACTCCGGAGACGCCGAAGGCGACCTTGTCGCCGAGGATGGAGGCGAGGAGCTCGCCGCCGCCGTCGAAGGGGACGTAGTTGACGTCCTTGGGGGCGATGCCGGCGGCCTGGGCCATCAGCATCGGCGCGAGGTGGTCGGGGCCGCCGGGCGAGGAGCCGCCGCCGACGGGCAGCTTCCCGGGGTTCTTCTTCCAGGCGGTGAGCAGGTCGTCGATGGTCCGGTACGGGGAGTCCTTGCCGACCACGACGATGTCCTGCTCCTCGGTGAGGCGCGCGATCGGGGTGGTGTCGGCCAGGGTCCTGGGGGTCTCGTTGGTGTGGACGGCGCCGACGACGCCGAGGCCCATGGACATGGCGAGCCGGCCGTTGCCGCGTTCGCCGACGAGCCGGGTGAGGCCGACGGTGCCGCCCGCGCCGGGCAGGTTGAAGACCTCGATGTCGCCGGTGAGGTCCGCCTCCTCGGCGTTCTTGGCGGCGGTGCGTGCGGTGATGTCGTAACCGCCGCCGGGGGTGTTGGGGACCATGAAACGCAGGCCGGGTATCCGGGTGCCGGTGTCGGAGCCGCTGCCGGGACTGAGCAGCGGGGGGCCCACCAGCACCAGGAGCGCGGCCCCGAGGAGGGCGAAGGGGGTGCGCAACCGCACGTGTGCCGCCTCTCAGCTGTAGGGGACAAGGGGATGTGAAGTGGCCCACATGTTGCCCTCGCGTTGAGAAGCTGTCTCTCTTCCGCAATCAACGGACGTTGTGGTCGTTGTGGTCGGGACCTACCGTGGGTCGTCGTGACGAACGTGCTGGTGGTGGACGACGACTTCATGGTCGCCAAGCTGCACTGCCGCTATGTGTCGGCGGTGTCGGGCTTCACGGTGTCCGGGGTCGCGCACAGCGGCGCCGACGCCCTGCGCGCGGCCGAGCGGCTCAGGCCCGACCTGCTGCTCCTCGACGTGTTCCTGCCGGACATGGACGGCATCCAGGTGCTGCGGGAGCTTCGCGCGGCGGGCCTGGGCATGGACGCGCTCTTCATCACCGCGGCCCGGGACGTGGGCACGATCCGCGAGGCGCTGCGGGCGGGGGCGCTGCACTATCTGATCAAGCCGTTCAGCCAGGCGGCGCTGCACGAGCAGCTCCGCCATGTGGCCTCGCTGCGCAGCCGGCTCGACGAGCTCGACGAGGCCCGTCAGGAGGACGTCGACCAGATCTTCGGCACCCGTCCCCGCGGCTCGCGGGAACTCCCGAAGGGCCTGGCCGCCCACACGGCCGACCTGGTCGACTCCGTCCTCCGCTCCCACCCGGAGGGCCTCTCGGCCACGGAGTGCGCGGAAGCCGGCTCGCTGTCCCGGGTGAGCGCCCGCCGCTACCTGGAGTACTTCGCGGAGACGGGGCGGGTGGAGATCACGCTGCGGTACGGAGGGACGGGTCGCCCGGAGCGGCGCTACCGGCGGCTGGGCTGACGCCATCGGTACGGAGGTTCCTCGACCGCCGCCCGGTACGGACGCCCACGAACCGACAGAGCGTGGTGGTCCCGTGCTCGGGCACCCCTCGGCAGGCGCTCCCTCAGCCCACTCTTAGTGGTCCCTTAAAGCGGTCCTAAGGATCGTCTTCTCCGGCTCTCCAGCGGGTCTTTCGCGGAATCGGGCGGCTAGTTTCTGGTCATCCCCCCGCCTCACCCTCGTGAAGGAGCTGTCCCCCCATGACTTCTCGCCGTACCGCCGCCGTCACCGCCACCGCGGTTCTGGCTCTCTCCGGGCTCGCCTCGGCGCCCGCGTTCGCGCACGGGTCGATGACCGATCCGGTGAGCCGGGTCTCGGCCTGTTACGCGGAGGGGCCCGAGTCGCCGAAGTCGGCGGCCTGCAAGGCGGCCGTGGCGGCGAGCGGGACGCAGGCGTTCTACGACTGGAACGCGGTGAACATCGCCAACGCCGCCGGGAAGCACCGTGAGCTGATCCCGGACGGCAAGCTGTGCAGCGCGGGGAACGACAAGTACCGGGGGCTCGACCTCGCCCGCGCCGACTGGCCGGCGAGCACGCTGGCCTCCGGGGCGCACACCTTCCGTTACAAGGGGACCGCGCCGCACCGGGGTTCGTTCGAGCTGTACGTGACGAAGGACGGGTACGACCCGTCGAAGCCGCTGAAGTGGTCGGACCTGGAGGAGGAGCCGTTCGCGACGGTGGCCGACCCGCGCATGGAGAGCGGCGACTACGTCTTCCAGGGCACGGTGCCGAAGAAGTCCGGCCGCCACCTGATCTACTCGATCTGGCAGCGCTCCGACTCCCCCGAGGCCTTCTACACCTGCTCGGACGTGGTGTTCGGGAAGGACAGCGGCGGTACGGCCCCGGCGCCGACCGCCTCCGCGCCGAGCGACGAGCAGATCGAGGACGGTCAGGACGAGTCCTCGGTCGAGCACGGCGGGCACGGGGACGGTGACGCCTCCACGGGTGCGGAGGCGACCGCGGCCGCCTCCGGGCCGAGCGAGGAGGCGAGCCACGGGACGGGCCACGAGACGCAGCCCGCGCCGTCCGCCGAGGCCTCCTCCGCCGCGCCCAACGCGCCCGCTCCCGCCACCGGTTCGGACTCCGGCTCCGGTGAGGTGCTCGCCGAGACCGGTGGCGACGCCACCACCCCGTATCTCGCGGTCGGTGGCGCCGCCGTGCTCGCGATCGGCGCGGCCGTGCTCTTCGGGTCGACGCGCCGGCGGCGCACCCAGGGCTAGGCCCGGGCGTCGGACCGGCGACTACCCGATCACCGAGAGGCAGGTGGTCGGGGTCGCGTGGGCCGGGTCGAGGGCGTTCTCCACCTCGTGGAAGGTGACCCGGTCCACCGTGCCGATCGCCACGTGCTCGGACAGGTCGAGCGCGCACTTGTCCTGGATCAGGACGTTGGTGACGTTCGGGCCGCTCAGGAACTGCGAGCGGTACGGGGTGACCACCTCGTCGTACTGGGTCGCGATGACGTGGTAGCGGACCCCGGGCACGGTGTCGCCGCCCGCGTTGAGCTTGGTGATGAAGGGCGAGCCGGCGATCTGGTCGGCGAGCCCGGGGGTGTTGGCCTTGATCAGGTCCTCGGCGCCGGGGAAGTACGGCAGGAGCTTGGTGAGGCCGAGCAGGGTGGTGCCGTGGTTGTCGGGGGCGATCCCGACGAGCGCGTTCACCTTCGCCGCCCCGCCGAGGAACTTGAGGTACCAGCGCGGCATCATGCCGCCCTGCGAGTGTCCGACGATGTCCACCTCGGGGGCGCCGGTGGCGGCGAGGACCCGGTCGACGTAGGTGTCGAGCTGCCCGGCGGAGGCTTCGATGGGGCCGAGTCCGTGGAAGAACGGCACGTTCGGCAGCTGGCCGTAGTCGAGCGAGAAGACGCAGTAACCACGGTTGACCAGGTACGGCGCGAGGACGAGCCAGTTGTCGATGGAGTTCCCGAGGGTTCCGTGGACGAGGACGACGGGCCGCGGGTGCGCGGCGGAGGGCTTGCAGGAGTAGTCGTTCCAGCCTCGGCCGGCGGTGGCGGAGGCGGTCTCGGCCTGGGCCGAGGCGGCGGTGGTCGGCGCGAGGGTGGCGGCGGCGGCCAGCAGCAGGACGGACAGTGCTCTGACGGCGTGTTTCCAGGGCAGCATCGGGCGATCTCCTTGCGGCTCAAGGGGATGGTGGGGGTGCTACGCCCTGCGGTCCGGACCACAAGTGGGGATGCGCGGTGGGGATGCGCTTCAGCCAAGCTACGCACGGGTAGCCATGGCTGGGAAGTTACGCGTCGGTAAAAAGTGATGTGTCGTCACAAGAGCCTGGTGAAAGGGCCGTCAGGCCGTCAGGCCGCCAGGGATCCCGGCAGGACCGCCCGCGGACCGAATTTCGCCCGTGCTTCGTCCGCCACCGCCTCGATCCGCCGGGCCTTCTCGTCCGCCGGGTCCAGGGACAGCTGGTGTGCCGCGCCCTCCGCGCCCGCGAGCCCCTCGGCGCGCAGGGCGATGCCCCGTACCCGGGCCCGTTGGAGGCCGAAGGAGTCGTGGACGGCGTACGCGAGGGCGGTGAGCGCCGCCGAGTGGGCGGTGGGTTCGGGCAGGTTACGGCTCCGGGTGGTCGTGGTCCGGTCGGCGTACCGCACGGTGACGGCGAGCGCGCGGCACACCTGCCCCTCCGTGCGCAGCCGGGTGCCCAGTTCCTCGGCGAGCGAGAGGAGGGCGCGACGCTGCCGCGTCCGGTCGGTCTCGTCGTGCGGGAAGGAACGTTCGGCCGCGACCGACCGGGAGGCCGCGTGCGGGACGACGGCGGTGCGGTCGACACCCCGGGCCCGTTCCCACAGTTCGCGGCCGGTCTTCGCGCCGACGAGCCGCTGGAGCACGGCGAGCGGCGCGTCCGCGACGCGGCCGACGGAGTCGAGTCCGTAGCCGCAGAGGGTACGGGCGGTGGCGCGGCCGACGCCGTCGAGCGCGACGACCGGCCGGTCGCGCAGGAAGGCCGCGGGGTCGTCGACGACCAGGGTGACGCCGGGCCGGGCCTCGCTCGCGGCCATCCTGGCCAGCATCGGGTTGGGGCCGGCGCCGATGACGCAGTCGACGCCGTACAGGGCGAGGGCTCTCACCCGGATCACCGAGGCGAGCTCGGCCGGGCTGCGGTCGAAGTAGCGCAGCGCACCACGCACGTCGGCGAGCGCCTCGCAGGGCGGGGCCGCCTCGACGACGGGGGTGAACTCGGCGAGCAGGTCGATCAGCGGGGGAAGCAGGGCCTCGGCCCCTCCCGTCCCGGAAGCGGGGGGATCGAGCCGGAACCGTACGCAGAGAATCATGCCGCTCCCCTCCGTCTCGTGGTCCCGTTTGTCCCTGAACACCCCTTCCTGCCCTCTCAGCCTAGAGCATGTTCGAATGTTTGTGCGAGTCGTTTCCATGTCAACCGCGATTGACACCCGAAGTCTTGTCAACGTAAGTTGACGTCATGACCGATGCGACCGATCTCGCCGCACGGGCGGGCGACCGCGACCCACGGGTCGGACTACGGGCCGTCTCCGCCCTGAGGCGACTGCTCGAACAGCTGGAAGCCGTCCAGGTGCGCAGTGCGCGCAACCAGGGGTGGTCGTGGCAGGAGATCGCGACCGAACTGGGTGTCAGCCGACAGGCCGTCCACAAGAAGTACGGGAGGCAGTGATGTTCGAACGATTCACGAAGGCCGCGCGCACCGTGGTGAAGGGAGCGGTCGAGCACGCGGAACGGGGCGGCGCGAGGGTCGTCACCCAGGAGCATCTGCTCCTCGCCCTGCTCGACGGGGAGGGCACCCGGGCGGCGGGCGCGCTGCGCACACTGTGCCCGCCGGACCGCAGGCCGGCCCTGGTCGCCGCGCTGACCGACGCCCGGCGCCGGGCGGGACTCTCCCGCGCGGACGAGGAGGCCCTGGCGGACCTCGGCATCGACGTCGGTGCGATCGTGGCCCGGGTGGAGGAGACCCACGGCGAGGGCGCGCTGGCCGGCGACCGCAAGGACTCCGGGTGGTGGTCGGGTCGCCGCTCCTTCTCGCGGGAGGCCAAGACCGTCCTGGAGAAGTCCCTCCGGGTGGCGCTGGCCCGCAAGGACCGGGAGATCGGCGACGAGCACATCCTGCTCGCGCTCACCACGACCGGCGGGGTCGTCGCGGAGGTCCTCGCCGACCACGGGGTGACGTACGCGTCCGTCGACACGGCGGTCTCCGCGGCGACCGCCTGATCCACGACGGCTCGGCCCGCGGACCGGCGCCACCCGCCCACGACGGCTCGACCCGTGGACCGGCGCAGCCCATCCACGGCGGCTCTCCCCTCTGGCCGGCTCAACCCGTCCACGGCGGCTCTCCCCCTGGGCCGGCTCAGCCCGCCGAACCCGGGCTGCTGTGCCACAGTTTCCGTCCACTCGGAGTCCCTTCGCCCGCCGGTTCGAGGTCGGCCCAGGGGTTCATCTCGTATCCCGTGGGCATCGTGATGCGCCGGCCGGAGTCGCCGTTCCCGCCGGCCATGGCGGTCCCGTCGGCCGGAGCTGGCGGAGCCGCCGGAGCCGCCGGATCGGGTTCGGCGAGCCGTTCGCCCACCGCCTCCAGGCCTCCGGACGCCCGGAGTTCGACGAGTTCGGCGAGGTTCCAGGCGGCGGCGCCGACCACGCTGACGCTGCGCGGGCCGCGCCGCTGCACCACTCCCCGGACCAGCAGCAGCCAGGAGTGGAAGACGGTGTGGGCGCAGCGCTCGTGGGCGTCGTCGAAGAAGGCGAGGTCGACCAGGCCGGTGCCGTCGTCGAGGGTGGTGAAGATGACGCGCTTGCCGGAGCGGATCGGCGGGGTCTGGGTGGCGGCCTTGGCGCCCGCGACGAGCACGGTCCTGCCGTGCGGGGTCTCGCGGAGGCGCTGGGCGGAGACCACGCCGAGTTCGCGGAGGAAGGCATGGTGGTCGCCCATGAGGTGACGGGAGGCGTCCATGCCGAGGATGCCGAGCTCGGCGCTGAGGCGTTCCGTCTCGTCGAGGTCGGGCAGGCCGATGGGAGCGGTCTTCCCGCCCTGGGCGAGCGGGAGTTGGCCGCCGTGCGAGGCGGCTCCCCGCTGGATGCGCCGGAGTTCGGTCAGGTGGAGCAGGAGGTCGCGACGGTTGGCGCCGAAGGCGTCCAACGCGCCGACCTGGGCGAGCCGTTCGGCGACGGGGGTGCGAGGGCGGGCCCGTTCCCAGAAGTCGAGGAGGGAGGCGTACGGCTGCCCGGCCTCGATCCTGGCACCCTCGGCCTCGCTGATGCCGTGGACGTCGGTGAGGCCCAGCCGGAGCCCCCACCGCACCGTGGACTCGGACACCAGTTCGATGCGATGGGCGACCGCCGACCGGTTCACGTCCAGCGGCAGCACCGGCACCCCCCGCCGCCGCGCGTCCGCGAGCAGCAGCCGCTTGGGGTACATGCCGGGGTCGTGGGTGAGCAGCCCGGCGTAGAAGGCGGCCGGGTGGTGCGCCTTGAGCCAGGCGGACTGGTACGTCGGTACGGCGAAGGCCACCGCGTGCGCCTTGCAGAAGCCGTACGAGCCGAAGGCGGCCACGATCTCCCAGGTACGGGCCACGACCTCGTCCGCGTATCCGCGCGCCGAGGCCTCCCGGGCGAACCAGAGCCTGATCCGGCCCTGCGACTCCGGGTCCGAGAGCCCGCGCCGCACCTGGTCGGCCTCGTCGCGGCCGCAGCCGGTCATGATGCGTACGATCTCGATGATCTGCTCGTGGAAGACGACCACGCCGTACGTCTCCCGCAGCGTCTCCTCCAGGTCGGGGTGCGGGTAGCGGACGGGCGCGCGGCCGTGCCGGGCCTCGATGAAGGGGCGGACCATGTCGGCGGCGACCGGGCCCGGCCGGAAGAGCGAGATGTCGACGACGAGGTCGTGGAAGGTGGCGGGCTGGAGCCGGCCGACCAGGTCGCGCTGGCCCGGCGACTCGATCTGGAAGCAGCCGAGGGTCTCGGTGGATCGGATGAGCCGGTACGTCTCGGGGTCGCCTTCCGGGACCGCGTCGATGTCCGGGCGGGTGCCGGTGGCCCGCTCGACCTCGGCGACGGCGTGGGCCATCGCGGACTGCATCCGCACCCCGAGGACGTCGAGCTTGAGCAGTCCGAGGTCTTCCACGTCCTCCTTGTCGAACTGGGACATGGGGAACCCCTCGCCGCTGGTGGGCACCACGGGGGTGCGGGCGAGCAGCGAGGCGTCCGAGAGCAGGACCCCGCAGGGGTGCATGGCGGTGCCGCGCGGCAGCGCGTCCAGGGCCTCGACCAGCTCCCAGAGCCTTCCGAACGCATGCCGTTCGCCCGCGAGTTCGCGCAGTTCGGGCAGTTCGTCGAGGGCGGCGAGGGCGTCGCGGGCGCGGATGTGCGGGAAGGCCTTCGCGATCCGGTCGATCTCGGCCGGATCCATGGAGAGGGCCGCACCCACGTCCCGTACCGCGTGGCGGACCCGGTAGGTCTCGGGCATGGAGACGGTGGCGACGCGTGCGGTGCCGAAGCGGTCGATGATCGCCCGGTAGACCTCCAGCCGGCGGGCGGACTCCACGTCGACGTCGATGTCGGGCAGGGCGGTGCGGCGCTTGGAGAGGAAGCGTTCCATCAGGAGGCCGTGCTCGACCGGGTCGGCGTGGGCGATGCCGAGGAGGTGGTTGACGAGGGAGCCGGCGCCGGAGCCCCGGGCGGCGACCCGGATGCCCATCTCCCGCACGTCGTCGACGACCTGGGCGACCGTCAGGAAGTAGGGGGCGAAGCTGTGGTGGGCGATGACGTCCAGCTCGCGGTGCATCCGGTCCCAGTAGGCGCCCCGTTTCTCGTACCCCTTGAGGATCATCCCGGCGGCGGCGCGGGAGGCGAGAACGCGCTGGGCGGTGCGGTGCTCAGCGCCGACGAGGTGCGGTTCGGGGAAGTGGGCGGAGCCGATGCCGAGGTCGTCCTCGGGGTCGACCAGGCAGGCGGCCGCGACCGTCGCGGTCTGTTCGAGGAGCCGGTGGGCGGTGTCCCGGCGGAAGCCGGCGGCCTCGACGATCCGTTCGGCGGCGGCCAGCATGTCGCCGACCCCCTTGAGCCAGGCGGCGCCGCTGTCGAGCTCCTTGCGGGGGTCGACGGGGACGAGGCGGCGGGCGGAGTCGAGGACGTCGGCCACCGGGCCCTGGCCGGGGTCGGCGTACCGGACGGCGTTGCTGAGGACCGGCCGGACGCCCTGCTCGGCGGCGAAGCCGACGGTACGGGCGGCGAGCCGCAGGGAGCCGGGCCCGGTGCCGGAGCGCCCGTGGTCGACGGCCGCGAGGCGCAGTGCGTCGCCGTACCGTTCGCGCCAGGGCGCGAGCAGCCGGACGGCCCGGTCGGGGCGGCCGGCGGCGAGGGCCTGTCCGATGTCGGAGTCGGGGCCGAGGAGGACGAAGACGTCGTCGTCGCACAGGGCGGACCAGGGCAGCAGGGGCCGCTCCCCTCCCCCGGCGTGGGCGGCGGTGATCATCGCGCAGAGCGAGGCCCAGCCGGTGCGGGAGCGGGCGAGGAAGAGGACGCGGGGCGCGGACTCGTCGACGAAGGCGCCGCCGCGGACGGGTACCCGCCGGATGTCCTGCGGGCCGCGGCCGGGCACCCGTCCGGCGCCCCACGGGCCGCCGCCGGACGCGGACGCCCGCGCCGGAGCCCGCCCCGCCTCCGCTCCGGATCGTCCCGCCGCCCGATCGGCCCGTCCAGGCCCCTGACCTGCCGGTCCCGACCCCTGACCGGACAGCCCCGGCCCCGGCCCGGGCGTCGTCGCCTCGTAAGCGAGGTCCACGCCGAACAGGGGGCGGACCCCCGCCTTCGCGCAGGCCTTCGCGAAGCGGATCGTGCCCGCGAGGGTGTCGCGGTCGGTCAGGGCGAGCGCGTCCATACCGCGCTCGGCGGCACGCGCGGCCAGTCGTTCGGGGTGGGAGGCGCCGTAGCGCAGGGAGTAGCCCGACGCGGTGTGCAGATGCGTGAACCCCGGCATGGCGCGCCTCCTGGCTCCCGCATCGAAATCGTACGTACGTTCCCACCCCCTCGTTCTTCACCTTAACCCATTTCGAACGTTCGTACGATAACCGTGTCGGGTCGTCCTCCGGTCAACCATTCGGGCGCATCCCACCTGCGGAGAAACCCCCTGCCCCGGAGCGTGGGGGCATGAGCCTCGTCGACGAACTGAAAAGCGCCGTCACCCCCCGAGCCGCCCTCCTTGTCGTCGGTGTCTTCGCCCTCCAGCTGCTGTTCATCACCTCGTACGTCGGAGCCCTGCACCACCCCGAGCCGAGGGACGTCCCCTTCGGCGTCGTCGCACCGCAACGGGTCTCCGCGCAGGTCGTCGGACAGCTGGACCAGCTCCCCGGCGCCCCGCTCGACCCCCGCTCGGTCGCCGACGAGGCCACGGCACGGAACCAGATCCTGAACCGGGACATCGACGGCGCCCTGATCGTCGACCCCACCGGCCGCACCGACACCCTGCTCGTGGCCTCCGGCGGCGGCACCGCGCTCTCCCGCACCCTGCAGGCGATCGTCATCGGCGTGGAGGAGACCCAGGAGCGCACCGTACGGACCGTCGACGTGGCCCCCGCCTCGCGCGAGGACTTCAACGGGCTCTCGGCCTTCTACCTGGTCGTCGGCTGGTGCGTCGGCGGCTACATCTGCGCCGCGATCCTGGCGATCAGCGCGGGCTCCCGGCCCGCGAACCGGGAGCGCGCGATCATCCGCCTCGGCGCCCTCGCGCTCTACTCCGTCCTCGGCGGACTCGGCGGCGCGGTCATCGTCGGCCCGATCCTGGGCGCCCTGCCCGGCAGCGTCGCCGCCCTGTGGGGACTCGGGACGCTGGTCGTCTTCGCCGTCGGCGCCGCCACCCTCGCCCTGCAGTCGGTCTTCGGGATCGTCGGCATCGGCCTGGCGATCCTGCTCATCGTGATCGCGGGCAACCCCAGCGCGGGCGGCGCCTTCCCGCTGCCCATGCTTCCCCCGTTCTGGAACGCGATCGGCCCCGCCCTGCCACCGGGCGCCGGCACCTGGGCGGCCCGCTCGATCGCGTACTTCAAGGGCAACGACATGACGAGCTCGATGCTGGTCCTCTCGGCCTGGGCGGTCGTCGGCACGGCCGTCACCCTGGTGATGTCCTCCCTGAAACGCGGGCCCGAGCCGGAGCCGATCGCGGACGAAGTCGACAGCGCGAGCGGCGCGCGGACCCACTGACCGCCAAAACCCCTGGCCCACACGCTCCTTGGCCGTTACGTTCTCGGGGCAGCATCGAACGTTCCCGAACCGACAAGGCTCTCCGTGACTTCTGTTCGCTCCGCCCGTCCCGACGAACTCCCCGCCCTGGTCGAACACCCCGACGACCCCGAGCGCAACGCCGCCACCCGCGCGTACCTCACCCAGCTCCTCGACAACGCCTGCACCCGGCCCGAGTGGTGCCTGGTCACCGAGGACGGCGACGGCCGGCTCACCGGCAGCGTGGTGCTGTGGACCATACCGGGACAGGACGTCCCGCTCGCACTGGTGCTGTTCGAGGCTCCGGAAGACGCTCCGGAGACCGCCGCCGCGCTGCTCGACGCGGCCGCCCTCAAGGCCCGGGAGCTGGGCGCGACGGAGCTGGAGCACGTCGTCGACTCCCCTGCCCAGGCCCCGCAGTTCCAGCGGAACCCCGAGCACCGCGGCGAGCTCCTGCGGGCGTCCGGGTACGGCGTGGTCCGCGACGGCCGCCGGTTCAGCCTCCAGACCCCCGGCTCGCCGGACAAGCTGCCCGCCGACGACCCCCGGCTGACCTTCCGCTCGCTCGCCGAACTCGGCACCGAGCCCTTCGTCGCGGTCCTCGCCGAGCTGCTCGCCGACACCGCCGACGCCCGCCTCGCGGCCGACGTACGGCAGCACGGCGCCCGGCGCGCGGCCGAGCTGCTCTTCGAGGAGACGGCCGAACTCAAGCACGAGCCCTCGTGGTGGGAGCTGGGCTACGACGCGGACGGCACCGTCGCCGTGATCAGCCTGCCCGCCGAGAACCCCAGCGTCCCGGTGATCGGCTTCGTCGGCGTCACCCCCGCCCACCGGGGCAAGGGGTACGCCACCTCGGTCGTGGTCCGGGGCACGCGCGTCCTGGCCGGCGCCGGAGCCACCGAGATCCGCGGGGACTGCGACGCCGCGAACGTGGCGATGGCCAAGGCCTTCGAGCGCGCCGGGTACGTGAACTTCGCCGACCGGCTGGAGTTCGCCCGCGCCCTCTGACGCGACCCCCGCGCCGTACGACGGTGCCGCCCCGCGCCGTACGACGGTGGGGGGGGGGGGGGGGGGGGGGGGGGGGGGGGGGGGGGGGGGGGGGGTGTCGGGGAGGGGGGGGGGGGGGGGGGGGTTCGCCCCCCCCCCCCCCCCCCCCCCCCCCCCCGCGGCCGTTCTCACGCCTCCACGAGCTCCGCCGCCCGCTCCGCGCAGCCCCAGGCCACCGTCACGCCCGCGCCCCCGTGCCCGTAGTGGTG